>DVGF01000061.1 GCA_018712835.1 Candidatus Ventrenecus stercoripullorum | reverse complement strand
TTTCAGTCCTCTGCTCTACCGACTGAGCTATGGAGCCATGGCGGTTCGTACGGGATTCGAACCCGTGATCTTCTGCGTGACAGGCAGACGTCATAGGCCTCTAGACTAACGAACCATGGTTGCGGGAGATGGATTTGAACCAACGACCTTCGGGTTATGAGCCCGACGAGCTACCGAGCTGCTCTATCCCGCGATATTTTAATGGCGGAGGAAAAGGGATTCGAACCCCTGCGCCGCTCTCACGACCTCTCGGTTTTCAAGACCGATCCCTTCAACCGGACTTGGGTATTCCTCCATAGATGGTGCCCGAGGCCGGACTTGAACCGGCACGGGTTATTACACCCGCAGGATTTTAAGTCCTGTGCGTCTACCTATTCCGCCACTCGGGCAGGCACTGTCTTAATACATAAGACTCCTACATTATAATATGTAAAGCAAAAATAATCAAGTATTTTTGAACCATAAAATTTCAAAAAAAGAAAAAATTTTCTATTTTTCCTCATTTTCCTCAAAATATCCGCCATATTCTTTCAATTTTTCATCCATCCAAATCGGAAGTTGTTTCTTTAAAGGTGCAAAACCATGATCAATATGACTATCTTTCTCACGACCATAATCTGTATTTTTAATACTACACTTTAATTGTTTCGTATCCTCATCCACATCCAAAATGACACATGGAACCTTCTCCCCTACAGTCGCATACAAAGTAACATCCTTTACAAAATGTTCACTTAACTCAGAGATATGAATAAGCCCAATATAATCATCGTCAAACGACAAAAAGATACCATATTTTTCAATGCCGGTAACACAGCCTTCTACAACCTCTCCTTTTTGATATTTTTTACACATAAAAATTCACCACTAATAACATTATAAATGATTTTACTTTACTTGTTAAGTAATAAATTTTATAATAAAAGAACAAAGAGGAGGATTTATGGAAGAAGAAACAACAAAAAAAATACAAGAACTAGTCGATGATATCAAAGCTTTCATTAATATGGATGGTGGCGACATCGAATTTATAAAATATGAAGATGGATATGTCTATGTAAAATTAAGTGGTGCCTGTGCTGGTTGCAGTTTTCTAGACATCACATTAAAAGAGACCGTAGAATCTTATTTACAAGAAGAAATACCAGAAATCAAAGGAGTTATAAACGTCGATTTATAACTCTATTTTAATATCCAAAGAATAGGTTCAATCGGAACAAACCCATGAATTAAATACCAAGCATCTTTCAAAAACGTTTCATATTCATCAACTCGATCAAGAATAGGTAACAAAACATTTTCAGAAGTATTTTGATTTATAATTTTTTCATGATAATCAAAATAATAAGAAGGATAAAAAAGTCTTGCATATAACATACTTGCTTGATAAATATCTGGTTTACGCATTGTCAAATAAGTTTTCAAATCAATCAAAGCATATTTAGGTTCTTGTAAAGCCATACTTTTTAAATACTCAGCAATATCACGTACCTCAATATCAAAAATAAAATTAAGAGGATTATCAAAATTTAACCGATAGTTAGGATAGGCAACTCTGCGATGAGACAAAACTAATTCAAGACTCTGCGTAGGCATTAATTTTTGAACGTGATTAACATAACAAATAGCATTCTCAGCAAGGCCAACAAAATAACTAAAACTAGAAAGGATCACTGGATAACTCTTGCCAAGTTCATGAACCTGATATTCCAAATAATCTACTTTCTCTCCCCAAAGTCTCGCCCACTCATTTCGATATAAAACATGTTTCTGAGGAACTAATCTCACTAATTGAAGTCGTTCAATCATTTCCAAAATACCATATTCAAAATTTGCATCACGAACCTCCAATAATACATAAGGTTTATCCTGAACCATCGTAATAAAAGACCCGTTAATATTCTGAATAAAAGAATACACAGGAATATTTTTTTGCATTAGTTCTTCACAGACTTGTAATAAATCTTCAAACTCTTCCTTACTCCGCTTTACTTTCGTAAAATAATACGTCTTATCATACAACGAAAAAACAGAATATTCTTGATATTCTTGGATATCATCGATAGAAATGTGATAGGAATACCATAAAATATCTTTCATAGTATCACTATATGAAAAAAACTCAAGAATTATTATCCTTGAGTCTTTTGAGCATTAGCTTGAGCAATAGTAGCAATTGTCTCAGCAGCTTGAGCATTCTTTAAATGTTCTTCTGCTCTCCCTTGTAAATCTTTAATCTTAGCTTCATAATCAACGATTTTATTTTTATTTTCTTCTAAAGCCTGTTTAATTTCTTCTGTTCTTTTTTGATTTAACTCAGCGATTTGCTTATCATAATTCGCATTAATATCAGCAATTTGAGTCATTAATTTATCATAATCCGTATTATCTGGATTGTTAGATACAATTTCAACTTGACCAGGAAGCGGTGCCGGAGCTTCTTCTTGAATAACAGGCTCTGGTATCACTGGTGTAACTGGTGTCGGTTCAACTGGTGAAACGACCTCAGAAGCAGTATTTTCTTGTACTTCAGCAACTCCTACACTCGGTGTCACATCACTCATAACTGGTGTAGTAGTATCTACAGCTGGAATTTCCGAAGTAACAGAAACAGGTGTTACATCTGGAATAACCGGAGTAACTACTTGAGGCTCTACAGCAACTGGTTCTGGTATTACTGGTGTTGGTTCAACTGGTTGAACCACTTCTGTAATCGTATTTTCAGTAGGTCCAGTAACACCCACATTTGGTGCTATATCAGGCATAACTGGTGCCTCAGGTGTCACAGGAGCAACTGGAGTTACAGGAGCTTGAACAACTTCTGGTTCTGGTGTAATAGACTCAACAGGAGCTTGTGAAGCTGGTTCTTGAGCTTTAGAACTAAATTCTACAATTTCAGTACTTGCATTCTTTTTTAAAGTATCAAACTGTGTTGGATTAAGGCCTAAAGTTCTTCCATCCCCTACAGCTGCTGGTAACGTTTCAATTCCACCAATTTGTGTATTTAAAAAAATTACTTTTGCCATTATTCTACACCTGCCACTTCAACATTTGATTTAATAATATCAACCACAACACCTTTTACTTCACTCCATGCTGCATCATCTAAAATTGGTTGATAAATACCATCTTTTTCCCAAAAAAACTCTAAAACCTGATTCCCGTTATTAGTTTCTTTTTTATCGATTACTAAAATAGGAACATTCTTTATATTAGGACGACTATCATCTACTGATTTGAAATGACAAATTACATCTTTTTCATCCATCTCACCATTAGGACGCGCTAATATCACTTTTTCTTTCATTTTATTCCCCTCGCTATTCTATAGAGATTATATCAAAAAATATTTTAACTTTCAATAAGCATTGCAAAAAAATTTACTATCCTGAAAAGAAAAAAACTAGAAATCTCTAGTCTATTTAAAAATACTAAACAACTTGCCACCCTTTTCAGAATTATCATCATCCAAACGAGCAAATCCCATTTTAATCAACAATTCATTTAAAACATGATTATTATCTAATTTATCATCTAAATATGGAATATTAAAATACACTTTACTACGAGACTCATATTCAAAATCAGCAACATCAGTATTATTTAATACACTACGATTTAAAATAATCTTTTCGCCTTTTAGCTTTTCAAACGCATGACGGTCTTTACGAATTAATTTATTTAATTTAATAAGTCCAGGTTCAATCAAGTATAAAACCTCATTACAAGAAGAAACCGCTCCATGATCATTTAAATCAACTAAAATAACATCAGCCGTATAATTTGCCGCAATAAAATTTTGTAATTCCATATGATTAGTATGTTTGAGTGTCTTATCATTCAAATACATAAAATCATTATCATCTACTTCTACTGCTACAACTTTATATTTCTTTTCTAATTGTTTCTTTAACAAATAAGTTAATGTCGTACTACCAGCATGTTCAGTAACATTTTTAATACCAATAATTCTCAAATCTCTTTGTTCGTATACAATAGTCGGAGACCCACCAAAAGCTCCCGTATCTGTATCAGTTGCCTCTGCAGTTGGAGCCACCATATTCATATTTAATTGATGATACTGAGCAACATCCTTATAAGTATTTGGATTATCAATTAAAAATTTAATGGCATCAACATTTCTAGTAAAATTATAAATTCCCATAGAAACAAGTTGAGATAAATATCTAGGACTATTTACAATCTCCGAATCATCAAGAAGTAAAATGACTTTACTCATATCCATATTTACAGATAATTCTTGAATTTTCGTAATATCTTGATACCCTTTAATTGCTGTAATATCGATAATCATTTTATTATAGAAAAAATTACTAAATTGCATAATAATTTCTTCAGAAGTAAATTCTCCTTCTACGCTCTTAATAAAATCAATATCTAAATCAGCCAATAAAGACGCATACTTATTTACAATTTTTACGTTCATCCTATTCACCCCTTTATTATAAACTGTCAACTGGATTCGTAATATCCACTGTCTCACCATCTACAGAAAATGTAAAAATATCTCCAATAATTGGTAAACTGAAATGGAAAAATATTGTCACATGATATCTAGCTCGTTCCATTGTAGAAGGTCCAGCAGTCGGAATCTTTTGAATACAATAATAATAACGTTCACCATCTTGTGCTTCTTTTAAGACAGGATCATTTAAATCATCTATCCCGTAACTACCTTCAGGACACCCACCTCGAACACTATAACCATTATACTCCAAATAGTTATTGATTAAATCAAGGGTCCCATCTTCTCTTTCGCTAATTCCTTCATTCTTTTCAACAAAAGTAATAAGTTCATTTTTCATTTTAAACGCTTTTGTATAATTAATAGTTAATGCAAGAAATGCGACAAAAATAAGCATAAAAATGATTACTAATTGCATAATCCATGTCGTACCTATCGCTTGTCTCATACACTAGCACCTCCAAACAAGGTTTTAGTATCTCCAACAATCTTAAAATTAAATAAATCATGGAAAATTGGTAAATCTAACTGATAAAATACTACAACACGATAATAAGTCATATCGGGAAGTTCATTAAAACAAGTTTCTCCACTTGCACACCCCTCGCTATCCACACGAATTGGAGCAATACAAAAAACAGGATTAGATGTTGTAATTCTACCATCACGTGTATAGCATACATATTCGACAATATCATCTCCAACTTTTTCTGGCTCTGGAACATTACCAGTAGTTCGATAAGAATTTGAAGAAATATAAGAAATAATATCTGCCAATGGCCCTTCTTCACCATCTTCATATTCACTTGTCAAATCTATTCCATTATAACTTTGAATCGTTTGTATAATTTGATCCTTCACGTTAAATGCTTTAGAACGGTTAATAGACAAGCATAAAAAACCTGTGAATAGTAAAATAAACACAATCACAATTTGAAATAACCAGGTTCCACCTATGGCTTCTCTCATTTAACCACCTCTCTATTAACCTTTCCAAACGCATGTAAAAGTATCAGACCTGTTGCCATTTTTATCCAAAACATAACATTCTACAGTCCGTCCATCACTACTACGATTTTCACTAGGACAAATCGCTTTCGCACATGCACTATTTGCATTCATGTTATTTTTAATGGCCGGCCAGATAGTAAAATAGAAAAAAGCTACTAGCATAGCCACTATAATAACCACAATAACTGTTGTATTTAACTCACCAGTCGCTTCTTTCATGTTTACCTCCCTTTATTACCCGTTATTTTGGGTATTACCAGTTGTATCGTTGTTTGGACATTCAATATCTTCATACGTACCTTCATCGTTCAACCATTGACAATCACAAGTATCACCGTCACATTGACAATTTTGAGCGGCTGCACATCTTGTATTTTGTTCAATACTTCTTTGAATAGCAGGCCAAACAAATGCATAGAAGAACGCAGCTACAGCGGCAATTGCAACTACTGTAACAACTGTCATATTTAATTCACCTGTTGCTTCCTTCACTAACTCTCTCCTCCTATCTATTTCTTTTTTATTATAACTTTTTTTTCATAAAATATCAATATTTTTACATATTCATTAACATGAGCACCGCGAAAATCAATAGGACCATAACACCTAAACCAGTTGTAATTAACATCTTCATAGTCTTACTTTCCATCTTCTCTAAACGTTGTTTATACTTAAGTTCTCGAGCCTTTTGTTGCAAGTTAGAAATGGTTTTCGAAAACGTTAGTAATTGCTCTTGTTTATGCTCTTGACGTCCTAAAGACAAACGATATAACAAACGCATCATTCGCATTGAATCACGAACAGGATACGTTTTAGCAAAATTCATATAAGGATTAATGCTATCATCACCATCATTAATTTGCTTAATCATTTCTTGAAGCCCCTCTTTAAAAATAGGAGGTGCATCTTCAATAGATTTACCAAGCGCTACTGGAACAGTATAATGCTGAATTAAAATTTCTAGTCCCTTTAAATAATGTGGTAACATTGCATCAATTTCATTTAAATGACGCTTATAATACTTTTTAATATTAGAATAATCCATTTTAAAAACCAAATAGCCTGCTAAAACACTAAATAAAACAGTAATATAAGTCAAATTAGAAATAAAGAAACACAACATGACTACAATAGCTAAAAGGCCATTCTTTACTCTTTTATTAAATAAGAAGTCAGGATTTGCAGTATCGCCATACTTTGCTTTTACATAAAAATCCCAATCACTCTCTTTCAGTTTTCTAAAATATACCTCATTATCAGAAACGAAACGATTCGCACTAATTTTACCAGTATAATTCAAACCAAATAATAAGATAGCTGCTAAGGCAAAAACTTCAAAGTACATTATTCCACCCCCACATCTTCATAGTAGAACTTCTCACCACTAATTAAGAAGAAACAATTTATAATAATAATCGCATGTAGAATAAGTTGTACATACCACATATCAAGTAGTTCAATATAAGAGTCTGTTCCAAGTAAGAACTGCATCGCCATTACCAGCAAAAAAAGCGCTAAACCGAAAGTAACAAATCGTCTATGGAATTCTTTACGGTCAATTTGATCTCGATATACCCCTTCTACTAAGGCATCGATATCCATGGACATATTTTCAAGAGCTTGTCCAGAGTCCTTTGCACCCTCTTTAGTAATTTGCAAAAACAATTGGTTCATATTCTTTACCATATAAAATGGATATTTATGATTAAAAAATTCAATAGATTCATCAATCGTACCATTTTGATAAGACATATCAATCATGGTTTTAACATCTTGTAATACTGGGTCTTCCAAAATTCCAGAATCTCGCACACCTTCCAAAGATTTTACGAAACTCTGTGTCGTATTAAATTCCATAATAACGTTTGTAGTATAAATTTGTACTTGTTCAAATATAAATTCGCTATATACCTTTTGACAACGTAAATATGCAAGATATGGAATAAAAGCAATTGCTATCAAAGCATAAATAGCCGAAATAATAATATTATAAAAATATAAATAAGTAATACCAAAAGCCACGATCGCAAATACTGCAATCTGAGTCAAATATTGTCTTGTCGTATACTCTTGCCCCAACTCTTTCGTTTTCTTACGCACTTCCTTAAAACTATAAGGAGCATACTTATCATAAGCAGTTGCAACAGAAGTAACAAAGAATTTATAGACATTCTCCCCATTATTAAATCGATAAGTAAGTGCAAAAACGGCTAAAGCAATTAATATAATTAATTCTATCATGACTATCACCTCTTTATAAAGTCTCTACTGCCGGAGCAGTATTGCTTTCCTCGGTGAGTGTTGGCTTTATTCCGGCCTGCTCATCTAATTTAAAAATATCATCTTCTAACACAACACCACTAATTCCTAAATAATCACGCAAATATTTAGTTGGATTATTCATAGTAATATCTCCTGTTAGAGTCTTCTTATATATGATATTTACTTGTGGCTTGTTATTTTCATCTACATAAAATTCACAAACTTCCATAATCTCACGTTGGAATCGACCAAGCTCTTTACTCATATAACCTTTAACATAAATACCAATTTGTACATAACGATGTATCGTTGTAACGAATTGTTCTACATCAATATTACTTTCAATTAAGGCAAACATACGCATTGGAATTAAACTAGCTTTATCAGAGTGAATAGTAGACAAAATATGGTGTCCAGAAGAAATAGAGTTACGAACTGCCATAACAGCCTCTGCACTACGAACCTCGGATAATAGTATCCAAACTGGGTTCTGACGCATACAAGCAACCAAAACATCACTATAACTAGCTATATTATTTGTTTTAAGTGCCACAATATCACGATGTGGAAAGATACGATCCAAGTGTAATTCCAAAGTATCTTCAATTGTAATAATTTTTTCATTTTCGGCAATATGACTTGCTAAATATTTAACAAGCTCGGTTTTACCAGAACCAGTTTCTCCACTAACAATGATATTGGCATGTCCCTTAACACATTGCATCAAAAATTCATGAACAGAAGCAGTAACATATTTTTCGTTTAATAACTTCTCCTTATTCAAACGAATCTTTGCTGGAGTTTTACGAATAACGCATGCAATACCATTTGTAGCAATGGAATCATGAATAAAATTCATACGCAATTCAGCACTTTCAGCATCCAGCATTGGATGAGCCATATTAAATGTCTTACCCATAACATTTGCACATTGAAATGCCAATTTCTCCATTAAAGCATTATTAATCTCGGGGCGATCTACTTGATATACACCTTTGTCCAATGTTTTAAGCCAAACTTGTCCACCATTCGTGTACGAAATATCGGTAACATTGTCCTCGCGTAAAAACTCTTCAAGAGGCCCAAAATCTAATTGAGAAAAAATAGCATCATTCATTCTATCACCCCAAACATTCTTTATTAATTAGTTGTATTATTATTTGTATTATTAGAATTTGTATTATTCGTTGTTGAATTTGAATTTGATCCAGACGAAGTATTTTCATCAGGAATAGTCACAGATTTTGATAATACATACTGTACTACATATTCACTAACAACTTCAGTTTCCCCAGGATCAGCTGTATAATTACGATTTCTAGGAACAGGCTCTAATGTCCCCACTTGTTGAGCTTTTACAAGCAAAGAATACATATCATCTGGTACTGCAAACAATAACTCTGCAGGTTCTCCTGTACTATTTGCATGCTCTAAAGAAACACCAGCTGAATCACGCACATCCAATACTCTTATACTCTTAACTAAATTAGTATAAATGATTTTATTAGTATCATCTTCTCCATTAAACCAAAGGTCAATATAGTCTCCTTTAGCAATGGCATTACCATAAGTAGTATAAGTATCAACTGACAAAGAAAATGCTGTATAGCCATCTTCAATATCACTTAAAACATAATCTGGTGATAAATTAGGCTCAGTAATATCTCCATCATAAAATAAGCTGTTCTGTTGAATTGTATTACCATATGTAACTTCTTTTCCAACCAATTCATTACCATTCGTAATCAAATTATCCGATTTACTAACAACATCACTATTGACTTCCATATATCCAATATCATCCACAGTAATAACATGTCTTGCTTCTAATGTGTTCTTTGCATAAGGAACTGTTGTTGGATTAATAGCAGAAGAAACACGATAATTATAACCAATATATAACACAGCAATACCCGCTACAACACATAAAATCGTAACTGTATTTTTATTACCAATAAAACGTTTGACTTTCGTTAATCCACTACCCATTTTATTCCTCCTCTGTCACATCATTATTGTTATTATTATTTGAAGTATTATCATTATTCGTATTGCCATTATTATTGTTGTTACTATTATTGTTATTGTTTCCAGAAGAAGTACCTTCATCAGGAACTACTACAGATTGAGCTAATACGAAATTTTCTAAGTAAGAACTAGATACTTCCGTTGCCCCTGGATTTTCAGAATAACTCTTATTTCGAGGAACTGGAACAAGCTCTCCAACTAATTTTGCTTTTTCAAGTAAAGATTTAAGTTCATCAGGAACAGCAAATAATAATTGAGCAGGTGTTCTACTTTCAGCACCAGTTTCAAACACAGAATTACCATCTTCATCTGTAACATCTAAAACTCGGATACTTTGAATAAACTTACCATAAATAAATCTACGATTCTCATCAGTTCCTTCAAACCATAAATCAATATAATTTCCCGGATAAATTGCATTACCAAAAGTAGTATGTAAATTTACATCCAAATAAACAAGGGTATATCCATCTTCAATATTGCTAAGTAATGCAGAAGTACCTTGATTCGTAGAAGGATCTTCAACATCACCTTGGAAAAAGAAGCTATTTTCTTGAATAACATTTCCATAAGTAACTTCTTGACCAACTAATTGCCCAGAATTACGAATCACATTCCGCATTTTACTAACAACGGAACTAGCAACTTCCATATATCCAATATCATCAGAAGTAATCACTTGTCTAGAAGACAACGTATTTTTAGCATAAGGAATACGAACTGGTTCCGTTGCCGAAGAAACACGCCAATTATACCCAATATAAAGAACAAGAATACCTCCTAATACACATAGGATTGTTACAGTATTCTTGTTACTTAAAAATCTTTTAATCTTTACGAGAATATTCCCCATATTCATTCCTCCTTTATATTATCTAGGCGATAAATTATTATCTTGTGAATCACTAGACTCTACGACACCATTCAATTCTAAGATAGCATCTACTCTATTAGTAATATCAAATGAAGTAGAATCAGACGCTACATTATAAGTAGCACTCTTAGTTGTAACTTTTACACTGACCTTAGGAGGAGCCTCGTAAATTCCATAAAAATCAATTTGATAAGTATTAAGTTCTACATTTTCAGCAAATCTTCTCAAGAAACTTTCTACAAACTTATCAGAATTAATCTTAAGCTCTCCAGTAGTACGATAGTAACCTAAGTCTACAGCATCTACCATAGAAGCTTCCGTAACTTCTTTAATTAAATAATAATCTTGTGTATTTGTCGTTGTCACATTCGATACTAACATCAAAATAACAATTACAAATATTCCAAGTAAGATTATCCAATAACCCCAATATGATTCTCTCATTATGAAACCTCCCTAGTTCTAATTCTCCATGAAGGTCCAACATACTGACACTCTCCATTACCGTATCCATTACTACATCCAGAGAATGATTCAAATGCATCAGTTCCTTCTTCACTATCACTAGTGATGCGATAAGATTCTGTAGCAAATTCATTACCACTAACTTCAATTAACTCCAAGAAATTACTTCGACAATTATAATTTAATCCAATATCTTCTCCATTATATGACATAGTCTGACAAGATAAAGAAGTATTTCCTACTCGACTAGCATACTCATCAGGAATATAAGCATTTGTATATGAACCAGCTTGATTATTATATTCACGAATTTTACTTAAATTACTAGGTGTTAATGTATAAGAATATTGTGGCGTTTCATAAATAGTCTCACCATCATCTTCTACAGCCTTTTGAGTAGCTTGACCTTTAACATTACTCCAGTTAAATCCTAGACTACGTTCATTAGGATTCAAATTATTTAATGTAATTGTACGATAACTAAAGTTATTAGTCTCACCATCAAAGATACAGTTTTCACAAGTCATAGTACAGTGATCATCTGTACAATCAATCTCAGTAAATTCACAGTTATTCTCATCATCACAAGTAAAGTCACAATGTTCTTCATCATTACAGTTTGTTAAATAATGACATACATATCCAGCATCTTGAGTTAAATAATCATTTCCAACAGAACCTGTACATCTAAGACCAGCAGGAAGCTCATTATAAGCATTTAATACACTATTTTGATTACCAGCAAGTCTACCTAGAGCCCCACTATTATTATCTTGACCAATATTCTCATAATTAATAACAAATGGGAATACACCAGTTTGTGTAATTAAAGATACTGGCAAAGCACTTTCAGGAAGGTTACTCCATAAACAATCATTACCACTACAAGCATCATGCTTAAACTTTATAGTACCGTACTGAGTATATGTTGAAAATTCTGTATCTGGAGCATAAGATGCTTCAGCATGTTTAGATTTCTGAACATAGTCTGCTTTACTAACTCTAACATTCATATTTTTGCAACCATAATCAAAATTTCCTTCATCATTGATAACTGCAGCACAAACGGTAACTGCCTCTGTTCCTAATAAATTTCCAGAAAGAGTAGAACTTGAAGAACCTGTACAACCATACTGATTATCTATACCGCCATCACAATACATAATAGTAGTAGCACTAGGACCAGACGAAGAAGTTTGCTTCATTTCGCCGGTTAACCGTTCCATATAGTCTTGATTATAATTATAAGTCACTTTAGGATCAAATTTCATATCATTTGTCCAACTAGTAGTATCAGAAGAAGTAGGATTAACGTCAACATTCGTCATAACAGAAGTAAACGATCTTAACTCTTCATTAGAAATAGCACCAGAACAATTATTATAATTCAAGATAATTTGATTTAATTTATCTACAGCTTCTTCCAAATCTTCAATAGCGTCTTTCATTTTAGTATCGGTATCTAAATCAGTTCCTGCAGTACCATTCTTACATGTATAAGTTGGAGAAGAACCAGGATAAGATATACCCGTTTCAGGATCAGTCCAGCTTGATGATCCTCCACTAGATGAACATGAAGCTGTAGTACCACTAGTATAAGAACCATTATAGGTCACTTCATTTTGTGTAAAGCTATTCTCTCCGCCATAAGAATGTGCATTTCCGTTATAATCATAAACTGTCCCACTCCAAGATCTAGTATAAACAGATTCTGTAGCAGAACAATGTCCTTCATAACCGCAGCCATCATTATCTAGAGTGGATTGCACTTTCGACGCATCTTTATAATATTTATATTCATTATAAGCATCTACAATAGCATGTGAAGCCGCTATTAAATCCGCTTTAAATTGTGCAGTATTAATTCCTTCATCAGTACCTTTATTACTTGCTACATAACAATCTCTATCTGCACTAATAGTAGCAGATAGAGTAAAGTATCCACCACTTCTTGTAATTTGAGCAGTAGGAACACCAAACTCATATTTTTCTTTACAATAAACTTTACAATAAGGATTATTATTAAGTTCTAAGGTAGACTCATAAGAAGTATCAGTTAAATCATCATGACCAAGAACACATTGTTTAACTTGATTAACATCTGGATTACAACTATTTCCTGATACCTCATTAATATCACTAATAATACCAGTTGCAGTATCTTCTACATCAAAGTTATTACAATCACCAGGCATATCTATAATTGGTGTACAATCAATATCTTCACAATCTTTACGATATTCAGGTTCACTACAAGGTTGACCGTCACTACAATAATGTTGATCTCCTATAATTTGACAACTTCCTCCACCAGTACCTGGTCCAGGAGTAGTTTCAATATAAACTTTACTTCCACCATGTAAAAATTGAATCGTGCTGTCTGTAACCAACAACATATTTTGTCTGAACCCTGTTTTAGGTGTAACAATAATCATATTAGATGAAGAAGATCTAGTATCATAAATAGAACTCTGTACATAAACTTTATAATCTTGTCCATTATATCCAGGTTGTCTTGTAACATTAATAGTAATTTGTACTCCATTACCTGTTGGTTGAACACTTTCAGTTGTACAAATTACACCAGTATTATCACAACCACCAGTAAATTCATCCCAATAAATATTTTGAGCACTACTGCTTCCAGCACTCAAATTAATAACAATTTGTTCAACATTGCTACCAACAGTAGATTGAGTTGCCGAATTCACAGTATAAGTATCTCCCCATATATCTCCATCTCTAACTAATTCTTCATAAGATTTTCCAAGTTCTGCAACTCTGGTAGCTTCTCTGAAAATTTCTCGTGCTGTTGCAGCTTCACCATAACTAGAATGAGCCCAATACCTATTAAAGTTAGCCTCATAAGAACTATAATTGTCACCAACAGATCCTCCATAAAAAATTGACCTTATATCAGAACCGGAAGTTGTAATGCCACCATTGTTCGTAGAACCAATTGATCCAGACATCAACCCGTAGCGGTTATTGATCCAACGAAATATAACTTCTCCAAGAACTCTATCTTCCACACCAACACCATTACGACCACGTTCTACTAACATTTGATATGCTTTTGTGACGGCAATATCAAATTGACGATATCCATCATTAGCTGTACTAGACGGATCCACCCGATGAACGCATTGAGAATCACCGGTACCACTTCTTTTTAACGGATCAATACAATACGCTTTAACATTCCTCTCATATCCAGAAACACCATAAGTATACATACCATAAGAAACATTATCGTTTAAGTGTAATGGATATGCATTCCCCCCATTGTCTCTAAAAATATTATAACTAACGCCTTCACAAGCAAGCTCTGCATTAGCAATACTAGGAAATAATAAAATTCCTATTAAAACAAATAATAAAGTTGATATTTTCTTTCTCATAATACTTTACTCCTCCGTTTTTTGACCACAATCACGGCAGTAGCAACCCCTGCAATCACAATAATTCCACCAATCGTAACATAAATTACCCACGGATTATTGTTCAAATATTCTTTTATGTTATCCCACCAGTTTTTTTCCTCTTCCTCCTGTGAAGCTTCTTCTTGATTATTATTATTTCGTGCAGCATTTGCTCTTTCAAGCAACTCTGCTTCTGTCATATTTAAATCATAATCAATAAATTGTTGGCAAAAATATTCATCAACACCTTCACAAGCAGAATAATAATAGTATTCATTTTCCTTTGGAGTTGTTAAATTAATTGTCCGAAGTTCATCACCAGTACAATCTGGATTAGCAGATAAAACTTGGATAGTATAGTGAACTATTTCCTCTGCATAATCTCCACTAAAAGTAATCATACCATTATCAGATTCCTGAAACGTAAATGTGTCTTCATATCCGTTATCTCCGCTAATAGTCACACTTAAATTCTCAGTCAAATTATAAATATAAACTGTGACTTTATTTCGGTAGATATAAGGATTTTCATCTTTCGCAATTTCTTCTTCCGAAATTCCTGTAACTTCTTCACCTGTATCAATATTATAAACCACTTCTGATATCTCATAATTTGCGTTTACATTAGATGCTTCTGTAGCTAGCTGTACTTGAGTTTCATAATCACACGCTGCATTTGCTACTGGTGAAAAGCAAATACATAATGTAAGAATGAGTATACTAGCCAATTTCCTTTTTCTCATAAGCCCACCTCTAATTCATTCATAATAAAATTGTATCACAACATGGATACAATTTCAATGAGTTAATTTGCTTGGATTAACTTAAAAAAAGAACGCATACCCCCAAACAAAAAATAGATAAGTAAAAAAGAATAATCGATTTCAATTATTCTTCTTTTGATGTATCTTTTAGATTATTGATTTCTTCTTCTGATAAACCGGTTGCTTTTACAATTTTATCGATGTCAATATCTAAGTCTAGCATGTTTTTAGCAATCATAATTTTTTCTTCTTGTCTACCTTCTTTTTCGCCATCTTCCCTGCCGGTGTTATAAAAGTCTTGTTTCTCTGCTTCATGCATCTCTTCGATGTTATAGTAGTTGATAAATCTTGTATCTTTGGATAATTCTTCTGCTTTTTTAGCAAATGCCATGATATCACCATCCTTATACTTTTCTTTTAAGTTAGAAATTGTATCAGGCTTATTCCCCATAAATTCCATGAATTTCCTAACTCTCTCACTTATAGTATACTGAGGATTATCAAAGTTTTCAAGAACAAGATGAAAAGATGTATATAAACCATGTTCAATATGTCCCTCTTCATCGGTAGGCTTAAAAGTAAGAATAGGTCTTTTGGTATGATAATGATTAAAATTATCAACATTTACAATAAAGATAGACTGATATTCATTTTGACCAATGTTTGACTCCATATAACTATTTTTAAACCCATAAGAAGCATTCTTCTCAAAAAGGTTTGTACTATACTGGCGGTTATCTTCAATAATAATTTTGTTTTTGTTTTCGACTCTTACAATAACATCAGAGCTTTTTCCCTTTTCTGATAAGATCTCTTTAGGAAGCTCTCCACCAATAAATTCAGAAGTATTTAAAATATTGATTGTATATGAGTTAAATCTGCAAGAACCCCAACCATAAATTCTCTAGTTTCTTCGGCTCTTACTAAACTTTTAAAGGCAGCATCATTCATCGGGTCAAAAAGAAATTCACTTGAAGATGTATTATGTTTTGTCATTTTGGCCTCCTTTCCACCAGCATTAAAACATAGAAAAAAGGGATGGTCAAATGACCAATTTAGGTACTTTAGAAAACTTTTTCTTGCAGATTTTCAAAATTAGTATACCAATTATATAAAATCTGTATGTTGTAAACATACCAAAATATTAAATTAGGCAAAATTTTAAAAATTTTGTCGAATCAAGTTTTTATTAGAACACAAAAACAAGAACATGCCTAAAGAAATCTTATTATAAATAATCTTGCATTCTAACCACTAATTCATCAATTTTTTCTTTTTCAATAAAATGTGGAATACAAAAATAAATACAAACCCCTGTAATAAAAACTGCCAAAACTAATACCGTTTTATAACTTTTAATCTGTAAGTGTCTCATAAGCTTCCTCTTTCGTTCCTAATTCCTTTATTTTTACTTGATTAATAGAATCAAATCGCTTCGTAATTTTATCTGTTGTTGTCGTAATATCTTTAACATCCTTTGTTACTGTATCAATACTTCTTGATAACTTATCCCAACGTTCTTTATATCTTTGAAATTCCAAAGCTAGTTTTCCAAGTTCTTCTTGAATAACTTTGGCATACTTATCTCTTTCCATATTTTTAATAATCATATAAATAGTCGTTAAAGTACTCATCAAAGTAGTCGGCGATGTAATCCATACCCTCTTTTGATAGGCTTCTTTTAATAAATCTGGATGATAAGCATTAATTTCTGCAAAAATAGCTTCTGCTGGTAGAAACAAAATAGCTTGATCAGCAGTTTCTCCTGGAATAATATATTTACTATGAATTGCTTCTATATGCTTTTTCACATCAGCTTTAAAAAGTTTCATAGCCATTTCTCTTTGTTCTTTAGAATTATCTCGGTTTGTCATTCTCTCATAATTTTCAAGTGGAAACTTAGAATCAATACAGACATTTCCAAGGGGTTCCGGAGCATGTAAAATTGCATCTGCAATCGCTCCATTAGATAATTTGTATTGTAAATGATAAAGAGAGTCATTTTTTTCTCCAAAGACACTAGATAAAATATAATTTAAATTTACTTCTCCAAAAATACCTCTTGTTTTTTTATCTGTTAAAACACTTTGTAAAGAAACAATATCACTAGACAAACTATCAATTTTTTTCTGAGCTTCATCAATTTTAGAAAGTCTCTCCAAAACATTCGTAAATGTTTTATTCGACTTTTCGAAATTTTCATCCAATCTTCGATTTACTTTTTCATTCATCAGCATTAAACGTTGTTCCATCCGATCATTTAAAGACTCAAAATCTTTGGTCAACTTATCAGAAAACTCATACTTAAAATCTCCTATTTCTTTCGTCAAAGAATTTTGAAAACTAAATAGTTTTTCAGAGACTTCCTGATCACTTCTAGTATTTTTATTTAATTTAAAAATAAGAACAACAATCAAAAGTATCATAATAATTAATAATCCAATAATAATATATTCCACTATAATCACCCGCTAAACATAATCTTATTATACTATTGTTTTTTACATTTTTCATTAAGAAAGGTTAGATTTTTGTAAACCTAACCAATGATTCCATAAATAAAAGCAGTAGATAAAGGATTTTGATAACGTTTTAAATCCATATTTAAAAGATAAAGCAAATATGTTTCGTCTTCCATTATTATTTTACTATAGTCCATTCCAAAAGGAAGAAGACAAACAGATATATTAACTGGTAAATCATCTTTACAATTTCTTAAATAAACTTGGTTAAAACATTCTTGTAATAAACATTCTTCTTTCGCTAATTCTAACCCATTCGCTTTTAATTCATAATATTGATTTTTATCTAATGCAACCGAAAAATCACAATCCCAAAAAGAATCAATTTGATTAAGATTCTGATATTCATAAGATTGCAATAAAATATTAATATGTTCTTCATTAAAAGAAACCTCTCTTAATAAATCCTTTAAATACTGATTTATCAAATCTACTTTTAAATGTAACTCAATACCACAGGTATATTCAGTGACATCATACAAATTTAAATCGATCACTTTACTCATGGCATCCAATATTTCCTTTTTATAATTTAAAATTTTAAAATCAGGCATACGCCCTTTAATACTAATGGTCGTCGCAAGTCCATTTCCAATATATCTTCCCATAAAAATCTCCTTTCCTAATTTAAAAAATTCATAATTAAATCGATAAGTACTTCTTTTTCTTTTGGATTACTTTCTGCAATTAAAAGTGTCAACGCCGTTAATGTATTATTATCAATAATCTGCATACCATTAACATAAAGCATGCCATAATACTGTAAAAAATAAATGAATAAAGTTGCGGCAATTCTTTTATTACCATCTATAAACACATGATTTTTAACTATCATATATAAAAAGTTAGATGCTTTTTCTTCTAATGTAGGATACACATCATTGCCATTGAAGGTTTGATAAATATTACAAATAATTGCTTCTAACCCTTTATTTCTTTCTAAAGCAAATAAATCACTTTCCTCATGAAACCGTAAATCAGTAATAATATCCAAACATTCTTGATAAGTAATCATATCACTACTTTTTCTGCCTTTTATTTTCTTAAAAGAACGATGATCATAATCATCAAGCATATCAAGAGCTTTGGTATACTCTGTGATAACCCTTAATATTTCCTTACTATCTTTAGAATCAGTATTTTCATAACCACGATTTGCAATATCTAATAATTGAACCGTTTTCTCTAAATAATGCAATCGTTGTTCATTAACAGCATAACCTTTAATCATAAAATCTTTTAAGATTTTTGTTGCCCATTTTCTAAAAATAATACCATTTTGTGATTTTACTCGATAACCTATACTTATTATCATATCTAAATTATAATAATCCACTTGGTAAGTTTTTCCATCAGAAGCAGTTGTCGCAAATTTTGCGATAACTGAATCATCTAATTCTTCTTTTAAAATATTATTAATATGTTTTCCGATTGTTTTGATATCTCTATCAAATAAAGTAGCTAATTGTTCACGATTAAGCCATACAGTTTCATCTTTCATATTCACTTCAAGTTTTACTTCTTGATTTTCAAATATTACAATTTCATTTTTCATAGATAAATTCCATTCCTTTCTAAGAAGATCAATACCTCCTATTATAATTATTACGAAAAAAAATCAAATTTCCTTTTTTATCATGCAATTTAATTCATAATTTTTCTTTTCTTCTTCAATCGCTGCGACAAGTTCTTCTTCAGTAGGCAAATGTAGTTTATAGGTAGAAGAAAAAATAGTTTGATTATTTACTGGTAACGTATACTTTACTATGGTTTTGTTTTGAGATGTTGAAAGAAGAATACCCACAGTTGAATTTTCATCTTCTTTCTTAATTTCTCTATCATAGTAGTTTACATACATCTGCATTTGCCCTATATCTTGATGAGTTACTTTACCAATTTTTAAATCCATAATAACAAAACAATGCAATAACCGATTATAAAACACTAAATCAGGATAAAAGTGATCTTCTCCAAGTGTAATCCTAACTTGAGACCCCACAAACATAAATCCTTTTCCTAATTCCAATAAAAATTCTTTCAAATGATTTAAAATCTCCTTCTCCAAATCAGTCTCTAAATAGGAAGTATTCTCTTTTATATTTAAAAACTCTAATACAAACGGATCTTTCACTAAATCTGCGCTAGACTGTAATTGTTGACCTTGTTTAGAATACTCTAAAACATTCTTTTTATCAGAAGATAATACCAACCGTTCATATAATAAAGAAGCAATTTGTCTTTGAAGTTCTCGAACACTCCATCTCGTTTCAATACATTCATGAAAATAAAAATCTCTTTTAGCTTGTTCATCAATTTTAATAAGTTCTAAATAATGAGACCAACTCAATTTGGACGACACTGTCTTCCAAATTGGATATGTAGCATAAAATTTTCTCATTGTCCTCAAATTTCTTGATGAAAATCCTTTACCAAATTCCTGAGTTAATTTTAAAGATAGCTTATCAAGTAACGCTTCGCCATAAGAAGCTCTATCATTCCCTTTTTGGATACTCATAATAATTTTGCCAATATTCCAATATAAATGAAGCATTTCTATATTTACCGTAGAATAAACCTTATTCCGACTATGAATAACCAATTCCTTAATATCCGAAAAAACTTCTTGAAATTTGACTTCATCATAAATTAATTCTTGTTTCATACTTTCCTCCATCTATTATAATTATTACAAAAAAAAATCAAATTTCCTTTTTTTAAGCAGAAAAAAAATAGATTTTCATCTATTTTACAGCTTGGGTCACATTATACCCAAAATATTCAAGCATACTAACCATCCGTGCACTATGTACTCCTTTAGAACAAGTAATATAATAAGCCTTGTCCTTGGTTAAATATCGATCATAGTATAACATAAATCTCTGATAAGGAATATTAATTGCATCTGGATGATGCTCAAACAAAAAATCATTCATACTAGATAGATCAATCAAAGTACCCATACTTTTACTATAATCTTGTAACTTAATCTTCTTCATACAACCACCTATGATAAAGTATGCACTTTTTTTTATTTTGCATATAATATATATCCCAAAAAAGGAGAAGAAAAAAAACCTAACATCACCACATACGTTAGGTTATTCATCATCGCCGAAGAAATCATCGAAAAATTCATCATCAGTAATCATATTATCATTCATGACAATGGAATCACGATCCACATTAATTTTTGGTTTTTCTTCCTCGATAACTTTTGGAGTCTCAATTTCCTTTGGCTCTTTCATAATACTAGAAGACGCCGTAGCTGGTATCGTAGAAACAGACTCATCCATCTTTGGTAACTCCATAGACTTCTTCTCAGCTAATTTAGCCTTTTCTCTTGCTTCTTCTTCATCTAACTCTTTTAACTTTTTATCAATATCTGCAATCATTTTATCAATTTCATCATTCGTTAAGCTAGAAAGTGGCTTCTGAGGCATATCCATAGAATTAGAAGACATAGGATTTCTCATACTTCCAGGCCCCATATGATTCATGGAATTCATACCACCCATTCCTCCAAGAAACGGATTACTCATTCCCGACATAGAATTAGGCATAAATGGATTGAAAGAATTATCCATACCACCCGAACCATTTGAGGCATTTTCCATCATTTGTTTTCTCTTCGCCTCAGAAACATAAGTTTTCAAATCAAACATAGCAATTGGCCGATGTTCACGATGTGGAAAAGCTAGTTCCTTTCTATCAATTCCCCAATTAATTTTAAAATCTGGTTCATATTGGGTTTTAAATGGACTCATACGAATACGCATAATAATAGCTTGAAAAAGTTTCATTTTCTGTAAATCAGTAACTGTAACAAGTGGTGTCGAAGCCGTCTTATCTTTTTCCTTACTTTTCACTTCTCCACACATCTTACTAATCTCCTCTAACGCTGCCATTTCAGTACTAATCAAATAAATAGTATTACCACAGTTACCACGAAGGGTAGCCGCAACTTCTTTTCCATAAACATCATTTAATTGAGCAAAGTTTTGAATGATAAAAGAAAATCTTATATTTCTACTACGAGCAGCAGATACCATCGCATCCACATCAGATAAAGGAGGCATATTTGCAAATTCATCCAAAATAAAGTTAGTTCGATAAGTAAGCTTCCCCCCATTTGACTGAGCAACCTCAACCAAAGTTTCATAACATTGCTTTAAAAATACAGTAAGTAGACTATGATAAGTAGTTTTTTCATCATGAATAATTAAGAAAACAGCTGTCTTTTTTTCTCCAATACTTCGCATATCAAAATCACTATAAGAAAGCATTTCAGAAAGTTTTTCACGAGAAGCAAAAATACGAATTTTCTGCCTAAAAGTAGATAAAATACCACCCTTGGTTTCATTAGGAGCATTAAATGTCGTAGACGCAAAGATATACTCTGGAGAAGTTGAACCTTTCAAATTAAAATATTCCTGAATAAAAGTTTTAGCTCCTAGTCTATCTTCTCCATCCGTACTCATTAAATTAATCGAGTTTAAATTGATTTCTTCTTCTTTACCATCTCGAAACAATCCTAATGCTAATCCAGAAAAATAATCAGCACCAGATTTTTCCCAGAACGCAGAGTCTTTATTCTTAGGATCCACCAAAATATTATTAGCGATATCCTCTAAAAGTTCCGTAGACTTATCCAAATTTCCATTTTTAAAATAATAATAAGGCATCGTAAGCGGGTTCCAAGAATTTCCTTCATCCGGATCACGGAAATTTAAAACAACTATATTATATCCTTGACCTTTTAAATAATCGCCACAGTACTTGTATAATTCCCCCTTAGGGTCATTGATAATCATACTCTCACCTTTTTTAGCCAAAAGATTTACCATTGGTTTAACAATACATTCTGTTTTACCAGAACCAGTAGAACCAATAATCATTGTATGATACTCAGAATTATCTACCCAAATATCTGTCCCATTATTAATTAAAGGAACTCCTGCACCTTCTACATGTTGATCAATAGCTTTTACATGAACAACATCCTTTGATTCCTTAATTTCTTTATCCTTTGCCCATCTAGAATATCCTTTTTCTTCTTTTTCTCCAATCGTCAAAAATTTCTTAGAACTTTTATCTTTATCAAAAATATAAGAAGAAACACTAGAAAATATAATAACTAGAGCAATCGCAAACATAAACAAAGTAAGTAAAATGTAATCACCCGTAAATGCAAGAAATGGATTTAAGCCATAAAATGTTCCATCATCCGCAAAAGATGAAAAATTCAAAACAGCAATTGCACATAAATAAAGTAGAAAAATACAAAAGAGAACAAATATAATAAAATCTTTTGAAGAAACACGAAATTTCATAGCTAATTCCTCCCAATTCCTAACTATTATACTATAAATTATCCCGCATTGAAAGAAAATTCTACTTCATAATTCATAATAGATTTTTCTCGAAAGACAAATTGATTTGAATTTGTATCAGTAACAGTATAAACTCTTTTTTCGTTTTCAAGATGTACATCACAATTCGAAACTTCTGTAGAAATAAACGACAATCTCTCACTCATATAACTAGTATAAGAATTTATGTTATATTGATTTTTAAAAGAACTAGATAACAAATCATAAGTCTCTCCTACATTTTCAAAAACTTGACTAATAAAATTAGAATAATATAAATTGCAAACATACTCACTACTAATAACCCCAGTAGTCAACAATTTATTATAATTATTAACAGGGATAGAAATACGATCTTCTACCAAAGGATTCGTAATTTCTTCTGTATTTAAAATAGGATAAACTGCGAAAGAAAAAGTATTATAATCAGCAATAACAAAAATTTGATAATCATCATTAATAACTACATTATTTTCAAATTCATTGACAATTAAAACCCCTTCTACTAAATATAAATAATTACCATTAAATTCCTGATAATAAATATTTTTAGCTTGAAAATATTGATCTGGATTTTCTAACGTAACAGTGTCTAATACATTAGATTCTGTCAATTGATTTTCATCAATATATCGTGAATAAAGCATCGAGTACACTGCCTCGCTATTTGCTTCTCTAACATAAGTAAAATATTGATTGACATCCCGACTTAAAGCAAAAAAAGTGCTATATTCATCCACTAAAGACATAGACAGTGGACTAGTTGGTCCAAAATTAGGTTCTTGTACAGTTGGTTCCTTTTGAAAGACGATAACCACAATACATATTGCAACAAGAAAAATCATAACTCCAATTACTATACCAGTTTTTACTTTTGATTCTCTAGTCATAAATTTCTCTCCTCTTCCAATTATTGACAACCATTGGTTACATAAGGTAATAAATCATTAGCATAACCCTGCCGTGTTCCAGAAGAACAAACTCCCTCTTCAGGTCGCTCATAATATTGACAGAAGTAATAAGCCATATCGGATGCAGATGCATCACGTAATAAATAGGAATTAGCATTTCGTTCTGAAGATGATAACTCTTGGAAAATATAACTTACTTGACAACTAATATATTCTTCATTAGAAGAACTAGCTCCACAAGCATTCATAACTCCAGTTTTTCTACCACCTAACCATTGTACTAAACCATATGCTCCACTACTAGAATTTAGAGCTTGTGGATTAAAGCCACTTTCAGCTTGTATATTGGCTAGAATTCCCGTAAGAGCATTAATAGAATAACCACTACCATAAGATAATAAATTTAAACAAACTGTTTGTTGATCACCTTCACCATTAGCTATAATTGGTACACACAATTTACGTGGATTACTAGGATCAACATAATCCAAAGGATTCACTGCCTCTCCATTAACTAAAACTTGAAAATCCAAATGTGGCCCAGTTGAATCTCCGGTATTCCCCATAGTTCCAATCACTTGCCCTTGTATAACATTATCTCCAACATTGACATAAACATCTTGCATGTGTCCATACCGAGTAATAGTTCCATCACTATGCATGATTCTTACATAATTTCCTAAACGTCCCCCGCATTCGCTATGCCCAGCAACACAAACATTATTTGCTGCAACCACTGTACCAGAAGCCGCGGCAATTATATTAGTTTGTCCTTCTACTCCTCCACCTATATCAATTGCATAATGATAACTACTTGCAGTCGCAGTTGGAGCATCACGTGGTCCATAATCACTTGTAATTCTAACCGTAGCCGGTGTACCATTAGCAACTAATGATCCATCAACTCGTGTAGTTTCATTACTTCCAATTGGCCACCACATACAACTACTATTATTAAAAGAATTCCAATCTCCATCCGGCTCCGTATTTTCTTCTTGCGTTGTTCGAAGCAAAATATCTTCTCCATAAAAATACTTAAGTATCTGTGTATAATTACTTCCAGTACGAAGTAAATAATTAGCAGCATACAAACTATATCCAACGGGATCAGCATGATCTTGGTGTTGATATTCCCGGTAATAATGATACTGAATCGAACCATCTTCTAGTTCTTCCTCCGTATACCAGTACATATAACATTGATCTTGATTATTATACTCACGCTCTGTAATCGTTTCTACTCCTGTATCTAAATTACATTCACAATTCTGATAAACAGGATTATCAAAATAAGGTGCCACAAAATCATTTGGAACTCCCATACCTCCAGGTTGATATAAAGTATAGCCAGGCATTTCTTCTTCAAAAATATCTGTCACCGTACCCTGACTACTCCAACAAAAACTAGATACAGTAGTTTCAATAAACTCTTCATTTTCATCGACCATAGCAATTCCATAAGAATTTTCAATGGCTGTATCAAAATAATAATCTACTTCTCCAACCGTTCTTGGAATTTCCATATTACGATACGTGACTTCACAATCATGTGTCATTGCTTCGTTTCTAAGTGCAACAGATAACGAAAAATACAAATGATACGTACTAGCAGTAGATGTGGTTAAATCTCTTGTGTAAGCATAAACAGCAGACTTAACATAATCCTCCAAATCCATTGTAAACGTCTCTTCTTCTCCTGGACCATAAGGATCATAATGAACTGTCACAGTTTCACACAACGGTTCTTGAAAAACATAATCATCAACACCAGAAGAATCCATAACAGCAAAAAGAATAATAATTAAAATAAGAGCTCCTCCAGCAATCAATGCAACAAAAAGAAACTTCTTTTTTAATAACATAGCAATTGCTTTCTTAGATCCACTCACCACTGCTTCTTTTCCAGCAGTATCTAAAACCATAGAAACAGGATTCTGAGCTGGAGTTTGTGGATTCTCGGCTTGACTATCTAACTCCTCTTGGACACCTTCTGGGATGGACTCATTTTCTGATTGTTCTAATGCATCATTTTCATTACCATTCATGAGACCACCACCAATTCAATTAATATTCTATCAAATTATAAAAACAAAGTCCAACGATTACTTATCATTCTCTTTCCCAATAATAAAATAACGACATCCATAAGCACAAAAATCCCGCAAATAATCATCTACTTTATCAATATCATTAATTTCTTTAAAACGTGGATTTGTCTTACTATTAAACCCTTTTAAACGAAGTCGTCCATAAGACCAATCGCCTACAACATAATCAAAATCCAAAAAATAATCGGTCAAACCTTTCTCTAATTGTTCTAAATCAATCGCATCTCTTTCTTCTCGCATAACTAAATACTTCTGATTATTTACTGTAATATATCTAGGCATAAACTCCTCCTATAAATATCCTAAAACAAATAAAGTAGTAATAAACACAGCAGTTGCCAAAACACTAGCAAACAGCAAAAAATCTACATACCCATTTCCCGTTGTCACACGATTTCCATAACGTTTATAATAATTCACAGCTTTATCTAACAATTCAGCTTTATTTGGTTCCATAGGATTTACATGGAAAAACTGATAAACTCGACCATTCACTGCCTGTAAATCTTGATCTGTAAAGTTATAAACTTGTTCCATAGAATATCCTAATACTTGATAAGCATCCGCACTTAAAATATCTCTTTGAACTTCTTCTAAAGTAAATTCATGTTCACTTTCAAACTGTTTACTTTCAAAATAAAGAGCAAGCACATTCTTATCGCTTAAAAAACGATTCATATCATTTTGAATATAAGGATCCGTATTACTAGGAATATATAAATACTCTTGAAATTTCAAAACGTCTTCATCAGATAAATTCATAGATTTTTTCTTGCAAAAAAACATATCAATAAAATATTTTTCAATTTGAACAAAACCAGAATTAGGCACTTTTGCATTTTTAGCTTCTTCAAAAAATATCAAAAATTGTTTTTTAAAATCTTCCAAGTCACTTTTAGGAAATCCAAATTTTGTCAAATTACTGTCAAATCCACCCATATTATGTTCATTTTGAGTAATATAAGGATTGATGATATCTAACTCTCCATAAATAGAAACAAGGGTCCGAATAGCCATGACTAAAAATCGATGATATTCAGGCTCATTTGGTTTATCTTTATACTTTAAATACAATTCTATGGCACGTGAAAAAACTTCATTAATAAACACATTTCCTATCATACAATCCTCTCCTATGATAAGTATAGCACAAAATTTATGGAAAATAAACTTCAAAGAATGTCGTTTTACTCTCATATGGCGAAGAATACCAATTAGGAACACTTCCCTGAATCACTTTAGAATCCAATAATAGTTGATACTCAAGCGTTTTTTCTTCTTCCGTAACAGGACTAATAATTTCATAAGAAATTTTGACATTTAAATAAACTTCTAATAACACATTATTAATTCCATAATCAGTAACTTTCGTTTTTACTTGTGTAAGTACACTATCAATAAAATGAATATACACCGGTATTTTAGGTCCTAGGTTTGTAAGAAAAACAGAATCACTTACAACTCCTAATGGCATAGCAAGAACAATTCCATCAACAACTTCTTCTGCCATATCAAAACTTTGATAAGGTAAAACAGACATACTTTCCTGTAAAGAAGATTGAATAAACTCCGTAAAATCTCCTGCCAATTCATAAATATGCTCCATATCATAATCGACAGATGTGATTTTTCCCTCACTATTTTCTGACACAATCAAAAATTCATCAGACGAATTTTTAGGAAGAGAATACATTTTAAAGTCACTGGCAACTCGGTCTATATATTCTGAAATATTTAACTCAGCAATATGGACAAGTCTAGGCGTTGCCCTAAAAGAAAACCACACAAAAAAATATCCTACCAAAAAAACTACCAGGCCAACCACGATTACTACTTGCATAGAAAAGTTTATTTTTTTCGTCCGAAAATGCGTTTTCATACTAAATTATATGAAAAAAAACAATTTCTATTTTACTAAAAATTGTTTTAAAACCAACCTAAATTCAAAAATTCATTTAAAAAGATAACGACTCCCACAATAATGGCAATAAATACTATAACAATCAAAATCTTAACAATCACAGAACCCACGCCAGACTCATCATCATCAAAAGAATCAAAATCTTTTTTACTAAAAGACATACTGTTCGTATAGAAAGAATCATCTACATCTTCGTCCAAAGCCTCTTTAATCTCTTTTTCTGCCTTCTCTTTTTTATTTAATGCTTCTTCCTCTTCTTCTATTTGCTCTGTAAACTCTTTGGCACCGGCAACTACAGTATTCTCATCACCCCTTAAATCACTCAAGATATCCAAAGGATCTAACTCTCCAGTATCCTCATCATCATCCTCGTCCATTTTCTCTTCAGGAATTTCTTCATCAATAGCTCTTTTTTGCTTTTCATTCAGCGTAATTGTATTAATAAGATCTAACAATTCTTCTTTCGTTTTTTCATTCGCAGCCTTCGCTTCTGTTTCAGAATCAACTTCCAAATTTTTCAAAATATCATACTGAGTATCTCTTATTTTTTTAAGCCGTTCCTCTTCATAATCCACTTCTTTTTCAGCTCTTGCTTTCTCTAAAATAGCATTGATATCATATTCTCGAGTCTTTTCTAATTCTACTTCCTCTTCTTCAGGAAGTTCAAACTTCACAGACCTTCTTTTTGGTTGTTCCTGATAATTTTTTTCTAAAATATCTTTTAATTTATCAATATCAATTTGATTTTTATTCTCACCAATTACTTTAGCATTACTACCAATATTAAAATTAGAAATCTCACTATGTTTAATTTCTTCATATAACTCATTATTTTTTCTCGTTCTTTTTGGCGCGTCATCAGTATCATTCATATATTTATCCAACCTTGTCCTCATATTCTGATATCCTTTCATACTAAATGATACCATATTTTACACATTTTGCAACAAACTTTGTCAAATTTTGTCACAGAAACAATAATTTAAGAATGTGATAATTTCAAAAGACTTGCTTTTTCTAACTCCTGCGTTTCTTGTTCCAAAATAAGCTTTATTTGACTCTTACAAACACCAAGTCCCTTACGAAGAATAGCTAATACTTTATTTAAATCTAAATTTAACAAAGAAGAAATTTGTTTTGGTTCAAAATATTGATTTCTTACAAAACCAAACCGCAAACAAAGAACCTCTACCTCAAAAGGCTTAAATTGTTCCCAAAAAACCTCAAAAGAAATAGTTTCCATAAAAGCATGAACTTTCAAAAGATGTGACGAAACGATAGAACTGCCATTATTAGACACAACCTTATCTTCCAAAAAAGCTTCCATTTCCGAAAAAGAAGAAACTTTAGGGAAAAGAACTTCTTGTTTACCATGATTACTTCTGGATTTAACTTTTACTTTTTTACTAGAGTTCTGCTTCGCAGAAACGTTCTCGTTTTCTGAAACGTATTTTTCTTGATATTTCTCTCGGTATTTTTCACGATAACGTAAAATTGTTTCTGTTCCTTCTTGGGCATCACCTAAAAAAGAAATAACGTCAAACACCTTAGAACTACTACGAATTTTTTGAATAGCCTTGGTAAAATTTTGCTGAGCGCGTTGTCTAGTTACCCCAAACTTCTCACCTATTTCCTCAAACGTTTGAGGGGTTTGATCTTTAAAACCACAATGCAAAAGTACCACAGTTTTCTCACGCTCCGTCAAATGACTTTTTGTAAGAATTTCCTGTAAAAGATTTTGCAAATCAACATGAACATATTCCTCTTCTGGTGTTGGTGTATCAGCACTTAATAAATCAAGCCTTTCCCCACCATCTATTCCATCCTTGGGAATTTCTTCATTCAAACTAACAACATCTCGTTCATTTACTAAATACCCTTTTATTTTCTGGACAGAACAATTCATCTGACAGGCAAGCTCCTCTACAGATGGAAACGTTCCATACTGCAAAAACCATTGATCACGAATGTTATTCATTTTTCGAATTTGTTCCGTGACATGAATTGGCAAGCGAACCGTCCGCCCATGATTATAAATAGCTTTAGTAATAGCTTGCCGTATCCACCACTTAGCATAAGTACTAAAACGAAACGACGTTTGATAATCATATTTAGAAACAGCCGCTAAAAGCCCCAAATTTCCTTCTTGAATTAAATCATTCAAATCTATTCCTCGTCCTTGATAACGCTTTGCAACAGAAACCACTAATCTTAAATTTCGTTCACACAAAGTATTTTTAGCTTCACTATCTCCTAAAGAAATACGATAAGCCAATTCCTTTTCTTCCTCTTTTGTTAACAAAGGAAGATTAATATCACGATAATAAAGTTGATAGCAATCTAAATCTTTCAATTCTTCTATTTCTAAAACCTCATTGTTATTATCATATTCAATATCATATTTTACACAATAAGTTTCCACAAACATTTTCACAATAGAATTTTCAAATAAAGAATCTATATCCCTATGTTTTAAATAATCTAGATTTTGAGAAACCACAATTTGCACTAGATGTTCAAAAGATGGCACTTCATCTAACAAATACATAACAACATCAAAAGTCAAAAATTCAAAATAAGGCTTTAAAAAATCTCCCAAAAGACACAATGATTTCTTTGCCTTAGTATAACTTGATGTTTCCTGTGCTTTCTCTTTGAAAACACCAACCAAAAAAGCCTGAAAATACTCTTCTTGTTGAAACAACAAATGAAGTTTCTGTGTTACATAATAACAAATCTTTTTAAAAAAATAATTATTTTTATTTTTGTCCTTCGCACTCACAAAATGTACTTGAGCTTCTTGAAGTGCTGTCATAACCCAAACTTGAAAATCAGAAAATGGCAGAAAAAACAAAAAATTTTTTTGATAAAAATCATGAACATCATTTTCAAAGTATCGATATAACTCTTCGATAGAACAATGAAAAAAATCTAAATCTTTCATCTACAACCACTACCCTCTTCTATGCTAAAAATTCTTCTAAACCTTGATGGTCACATACTTTCCTTAACTTCAGTAAAGCCGCCGTTTTAGTATTACCAATACTTTTTTTAGAAGTTCCAAAATGTTTTCCAATCCCTTCTAATGTTTCTGGAAAAATATCAGAAATCCCAAAATAATGTTCCAAAACATAACGTTGTCTCTCCGTCAAAATTTTATTTTCCAATAAATTTCTTACTTCTCGAACCAATTCGTGTTCTACCACTACCTCTTCTAAAGACTTTTTATAATCAACCACAAACTCTTCTAAAGTATCCTTTTTGGTAGAATGACTATTTTCTTTTACCTCAGAGTTTAAACTAACAATCTCCTCAGATAATTCGAACAATTCTTTTACATCACTCAAAGAAATCATCAAAGCACTCGCCAATTCTTCCAAAGTAGGTTCTCTTTGATTTTTCATAAATAAAAACCTCTCTGTCTTACGTAAAGAACGAATTTGCTCCAATTTATAAACAGGAATACGAATTAATCGCCCCTGATTTTCAATTGCTCTTTGAATAGCACCAGAAATTTTCCAAAAAGCAAAATTACTAAACTTTAAGTTTTTCTTAAAATCAAACTGATCAATTGCTTTCATAAGACCGATATTTCCTTCCTGAATTAAATCCGAAAGTTCTACACCATGCCCCGTAAATTTCTTAGCAACACTAACAACTAATCTTAAATTTCTTTCACATAACAACTTTTTTGCACTCTCATCTCCTTCCGCCAACCTTTGAAAAGCTGCTTGCTCTTCTTCAAAAGAAAGTAAAGGCTTATTAATTTCACTGAGATACATCTTTAAACTACTACCAACATATGATTCAGACTCTTCATAAGACAACGGGGCATTCGTGACAAACAAATACGCCTCTAAAAAAAGCTCTATCGTTTCACCCGGAAAATCACCAAAATCTGTCTTACCCAAACAATCTGTACAATGTTTTTCATAAAGAATTTTTACCAATTTCTTCAAATCCTTACTTTTAGCTAAAAGAAGTTCACAAAAATCAACAGAAAACTTCATTTGATAAGATTGAAAAAATTCTAAAAAACCATTCATCGCTTGCAAAGCACTTTCATAATTATTTTGAAAAACCACATGTTCTTTCACATATTCTAAAATAATCAAACAAGCTGTTTCTTCCTGTTCTAATTTCTGAACTACCATCTTATCTAAATACTTTCGGAAAAACAAAAGAAACTTTTGATATAATGTTCCTGTATTCTCCTCTATAACTTTCTGTTGAAAAATTTGATATGCATCAAAAACAAATGATTGAAATTCTTGTTTAGAAAACAACGCAAAACGATATTCTTCAAAAATACGGGAAATTTCTATCTTTAAAGCAGACTGCTTTAAAAATTCATTTTTTACTTCCATCATCCAAACCTCCCAAAAAACGTAAATATATTCTAACACAAAATAACAAAATGATTGAATTTATTTTCACTTTTCAGGTATAATATTCTTGAAAAGGAGAGAAAAAATGAAAAAATTAATTGTAAACACAGAAGGTTGCATTGGATGCGGAGCATGTGTTGGTATCGATCCAGAACACTTTGACTTCAATGAAGATGGACTTTCTCATGTTATTAGTGAAGAGAACCTAGATAGTTCAGCTATTCAAGATGCAATCGCAGCTTGCCCAGTACAAGTAATTTCTCTAGAAGAAACGGAAGAAGAGCAAAATAATGTCACTTCTTTAGAGGAAACAGAAGAAAAACAAACAGACAATGTCATTTCTCTAGAAGAAACTGACGACGAAGAAAAAGCTGCTTAAAAGAAAAAACTTTACTTCAATGCGTAAAGTTTTTTTATTTCTTTAATACTAAGACGTCGATATTCTCCTGGTTTCAACCCTTGTAAATCCAAGAATGCATATGTTTCTCTTTTTAAATGGATTACTTTATAAGAAAAATGTTCAAAAATCCTTTTGACAATATGATTACGACCTTCCGTAATTCCAATTAAGATACTAGAAGTATTAGACTCTCGATTTTCCTTTTTTACTTTTAAATAACTAGGAACAACTTTTCTCCCATCAATAACAATTCCCTTTTTCAAACGCATAAACTCCCCTGGTGTTAAAATTCCATTTATTTTAGCCAAATAAAGCTTTTCTACTTGATGAGATGGATGCATCAAAATATTGGCAAGTTCGCCGTCATTCGTAAGAAGTAATAATCCTGTAGTGTTATAATCCAGTCTACCAACCGGATAAATCCGCGCAGTCGCCTCAACTAAATCGACAACTGTTTGACGCATCTTTTCATCCTTGACACTTGTAATGACACCTTCTGGTTTGTAAAGTAAATAATATTCCTTATCTTCTTTAGAATTCAAAAGAGTTCCATTCACAACGATTTCATCGTCATAATGTACCTTCATTCCCATTTCAGTAACCAACTTGCCATTGACGTAAACTTTACGATTCTGAATATATTCTTCTGCCTTCCGTCTAGAACAATACCCAGAATTTGCAATTACTTTTTGTAAACGTTCCATGTAATTCCCTCCTCGTATATCTAACTTTCCTTCATAAAATATTGAAACTCTTTTGGTAATTTACATTCCAAAGTCAAATCTTTATAATGTGGAATACAAATTTTTAATCGATTTGCATGAAGTCCTAATCGTCCAATTGGATTTTTCTTTGCTCCATACTTTTTATCACCAGTAATCGGATGCCCCATTCCACACATATGCACCCGAATTTGATTTTTTCGCCCTGTATCAATCTTAATATGAACGACAGTATATCCTTTTTTTCTCTCTACTACTTGATAATGGGTAATAGAAAGATCTCCTTTTTTAGGATTATCTGTTTCATGAACCATCAAAGTCTTATCCTCCCACAAATAATTTTTAATGGTCCCTTTACTCCTTAAAACACGACCTTCCAATATAGCAACATACCATCTTTCTACCCATTCATTCCAATGATTTTGCAAATTCTTTTTAAATGTTTCATTCTTGGCAAAAACAACTAACCCTGAAGTATCCTTATCTAAGCGATTTACAATAAATACTTTATTTTTAGGATATTGCTTTTTTACATATTCACTTGCCATATATTGTAAAGTATGTTCTTTTACCTTATCCGTACCAATCGTAAGTAATTTAGCTGGTTTATTAAGAACCAACAAATTTTTATCTTCATAAATGATATCCAGTTTCTTCATTTAAAACCTCACTAAGTTGAATTTCATAGCTTACTACCCAAGTATTCATTCCATCTGTAAAATAAATTTCCAGTTGTTCTAACTCATCTGGTCTAAAATACTGTAAAACATGCCCAACATAATCAGGGTCTTCGGCATCCAACTGACCATTTAAAATAGTATCATTAGATACATCATTTGCCACTTTCACATAGCCAGCATGATAACTCATAACTTCTTTTACCAAATCGTGTTTCATATTTCCTACATAAGCTAGTATCGCTGTCGATATTTTAACATTATTTTCTGCTTCATAAAAAGCATCACAACGCCGATAAATTTGATATCCTTCCTTTTTTAAACGAATTGCTTCTTGAATTTTCTGCTGCTCCTCTTCACTAAAACTAGGAAAATGTCCCATTGTCTCCAAATCTTCTAAAGGATAATCATCATAACAAGGTGGCAAAACATAAATCTTGTCATATCCTTGAAGCACCCCATTAGAAAAAACTGGAGCCACAATTTTTTCGCCGCAAACAGCCGTAGTAGTTAACTGTCCTATATTTTGGCGAACTCTTAAATCGTCATTTGGATTGTCACTTCGTTCTTGAGTAAGAAGCGATGCTACTAAAGCATAAGGTTGTCCATAACGAGTACTATATTCTAAAATATAATCACCATACAATTCATCTGTCTCGGCCCGCTTTGCTTCTCTATTAGGATTTGTAATTACTGGATCAGCCGTTATAACAACCGTAGAAGAAATATAGGGTGTCTCTTCCATAGAAACTTCTTCCAATGAAGAAGACTCAGAAATTACTTCATTTTCAGTTTGAAAAGAAACATCAGTATCCAAAGACTCTTCCTCATCTACTTCCGACGTAGTTTCAATACTAGTCTCAGGATAATGTGGTAATTCTACTGACTCTCGATTAAGACTAGAAGAAACTAAAAATAAAGCTGCTGCCATAATACCAAGTTGCACTACAGGAGCTTTTTTAATTCTTCCATGATTTGTTTTAAAATGAGAACCATGTTTTTTAGAATATGAAACATACACTTCAGAGTTTGGCACAATACAATGATACTCACCCTTTTGGGTACACAATAAAATTTGTATCTTACCATCTCGTTCATACAACTTATAAGAATAACGTTCCCCGTGAATAATAAAACTAGAATGTTCTAAATCAACCAAAGTATCATCAGGAAAAGAAAAACCGTAGTAGTCCCTTAAAATTTTCATAACTAGAAAAAAATCTGGATGTTGTTTTAAGAAATCAACCGAAATTCTACAAACTCCCATATTACTGCTCCATAAATTCTTCAAATAACTTTGAGACTTCTTCTAGTTCCTGTGGATCACTCACATCATTCAAAATATAGTCATCTTCCTCACTATCAGGATCATACTCAGATACATAAATATCATCATTACTATTATCTACATATTCATACACTAAATAATGCTTTTTCCTTCCCTCATGATATAAACTTGTTAAAATACGACATTCAAAAGAACCTTCATCCGTATCTAATATAAATTTTTCTGGCATCTAAACCACTTCCTTTCTTTTCTTTATAATTTCATTCACTGCTTTTAATACGGCAAGTTTTCCAGAGTCATAAGTAAGACCTCCTTGCTGATATGCAACATATGGCTCACGAATTGGCCCATCACAACTAATCTCAATACTGCTTCCTTGCGTAAATGCTCCAGCTGCCATAATCACTTGATCTTGATATCCTGGCATATCAACAGGAACTGGCGTTACAAAAGAGTCCACTGGGCTACCGCTTTGAATTCCTTCGCAATAACTACACAAATCGTTTGCATTATGAAACGTAATCGTTTCTACAATATCACTTCGTTCCTCATCTGGTAAAGGATTTACCGTATATCCCAGTTTCTGTAATAGAAAACTAGCTAAAATAGAAGTTTTTAAAGCACTTCCCACAACCGATGGAGCAAAATAAAGACCTTGCAAAATTGCTTTATTCATACCAAGCGTCGGTCCAACATCTTTCCCTTCTCCCGGTAAATTTAAAGCCTCACTAACTAACCTTATATACTCACTCTTTCCAACGACATAACCCCCATTAGGAGCAAGTCCTCCACCTAAATTCTTAATCAAAGAACCTACCACAATATCAGCTCCAACTTCACTTGGTTCATGAGTGGAAACTAGTTCACAATAACAATTATCAATCATAACAATCGTACTTGGACTTACTTTTTTAATAAGGTCAATGACTTTCTTACACTTTTCTAGATTAATCGTTTCCCTTAAAGAATACCCTCGACTTCTTTGAATTTCAATTAACTTAACAGAATTCTCTTTCAAATAAGTTTCAATCGCCTCATAATCAAAATCATTGTCTTTTAAAGAAATTTCATTATACAAAACACCAAAACTTTTTAAAGAACTTGGATTATCAACAATTCCAATCACTTCGTGTAACGTATCATAAGGTGTTCCTGAAATAGAAAGTAACAAATCGCCTGGTCTTAAAATTCCAAAAAGTGTTTTAGCTAAAGCATGAGAACCAGAAATAAACTGTGAACGCACCAACGCATCTTCCGTTTTAAAAACACTTGCATAAACGCGCTCAATCACATCTCGTCCTAAATCATTATACCCGTATCCTGTCGTCGAAGAAAAACAAGACTCACTCACATGATTTTTCCAAAACGCATGCATTACTTTTGCTGTATTATACTCCACAGTTTCGTCAACTTTTGAAAATATAGGAGCAAGTGCGTTCTTTGCTTCATCATACAACTCCCAAGTTTCTTGTTCCAAATCTAAGAAATCTTTCATTCTTTCATCAACTCCAATCTTCCTGTTTCCGTAGTCTCTATCATTTCTAGTATTTTAGCAACCGCCCGTTCCATCGGTACAAAAGAAATGTATTTTTTTTCTTCTTCTGTAAAATCATTCATCGGGGTATCAAGCCAATCAAACAAAATTGCATTCACATGAGCCTGCCTAAAATAATTAGCAAACGTCTTAGTCATCAAATTAAGTCCCGCTTTTGAAACGTCATACTCTAGAGATACCATATCATAATAATCAATCGTATTATCAGAAGAAATATTTACAATACTTCCCCATCTCTCATTAATTTCACTACCAAACGCTTTCATCATCAAAAATGGACCAACTGTATTAACTTCAAATACCCGAAGAAAACTTTCCTTATTTTTGTCTTCTAACTCACTAAGACTATCAATCGCTGCATTATTCACCAAAGCATCAACTTTTATCCCCGCTGCTTCACACTCTGCTTTCATCTGAAGAACATCACTTTCTAAAGAAACATCTCCTTGCAAGAAATAAAGAGACTCAGAATACTTTTCTTGTAAACTTTCTAACAAATCTTTATGAATATGATAATGAGCAACCACAAAATAACCTTGTTCCAATAAAGCCTTTGTAAGAGAAAAACCTAATCCCCCATTAGCTCCTGTCACAAGCACCGTCTTCATAATAACTCCTCATAATGCTTAAACCCAATATAAGCCTTATCATCTGTAATAAGCAAAGGCCTTTTTACAAGCATTCCATCACTACTAAGAAGTAGAATCTGTTCTTCTCTTGTCATAGAGTCTAACTTATCTTTTAAATTCATAGATTTATAAACAAGACCACTTGTATTAAAAAATTTTCTAGGAGACTCCCCACTAAGGGTTATCCATTTTTCCAACTCATTCTTACTTGGGCGATTTTCTTTAATATCCCTTTCTTGAAAAGGAATACCATGTTCTTTTAAAAATTCTCTTGCTTTCTTACAAGTACTACATTTAGAATAACACAAAAAAAGGTTCATAGAAATCACTTCCTACAAACCATTATAAAGGAAAATCTTCATTTTTACTAGCATTCTACTCTTATTTTTTCATTTCATGATAGTAATAATAATCACTAATCTCCCTAGCCACTTCTTCTAATTCATCATATTCTTCCTCATCTACAATATCCGATAAATAATAAAGAAGCTCCCTCGTATCTTTGACCTCTCTATAAGGAACATGAAACCGTTCTAACACATCTGCTTGATACTCAGTCAAATAAAGATTTTCTGTTACTTTCTGTAACTTTTGTTTTTGCACTTCATTTAAAAATTCTTGCTCTAAATCTTCTTCTTTCATAGAAAAACCTCCCCTATATCATATCATAAAAAAGAAAAGAAAAAACTATAATGATATAGAAAGGAATAATAGAATGAAAGAAAAAATTCTTAAAATATTACAAATAGCCTCTCCAATACTTTTAGGAACTCTAATTGGCCTAATCATTCATTCTAATATAGACTACAATTCTCTAAATCACCCACCAGGTTCTCCACCAAATATATTCTTTCCTATTATCTGGTCTTTTCTTTACTTATTAATGGGTATCAGCTACTTTTTCTATCGCCAAAAAAACGAAAAAAATTATCTTTATTATCTACAACTAGGCATAAACTTACTTTGGCCAATTCTATTCTTTACTTTAAATTTACGCTTTTTATCTATAATCTGGTTATTTATTTTAAACTATTTAATCTATCGCTTAATTCTTGAATGGCAAGAAAGACGAAAAATTTCAGCATATTTACTAATTCCTTACCTCATTTGGAGCATTTATGCAACCTATCTAAATATTGGTATCTTCCTTTTAAACTAATCTTCATTTTCATAGGCAAGCAAAGAACGAATATCCTTCTCAGTAAGCTGTTTCAAATACTGTGAATCATCTAATTCAGATTCTAATATCTTATCACTTAGAATCTTTTTCTTTTGTTGTAAATCCAAAATCTTCTCTTCAATTGTTCCCTTACAAATTAATTTAATTACTTCTACAGTTTTTGTTTGACCAATTCGGTGTGTTCTATCAGTTGCTTGATTTTCTGCTTGAGGATTCCACCATAAATCTAGATGAATAACCACATCAGCACTTGTTAAATTAAGACCTGTTCCCCCACTCTTTAACATAATTAAAAACACATTCGTATTATCTTTGTTAAAAGCATCAACAAGCATCTGCCTTTTCTTACTTGGAACATCTCCAGCAATCGTATAATTAGAAATATCCTCTTCATCTAAAGCATCTTTGACAATTTCCAACGCAGTTTTAAAACTAGTAAACAACAATATCTTGTGACCGTTAGAAACTACTTCTTTAATCACTTTAATTAAATTTTCAATCTTACTGCTACCTCCATGATACTCTGAAAACAAAATAGCAGGATCAATACAAACTTGACGAAGACGAGTCAAAAGTCTCAAAATAAGCATTTTATTTTTTGTGAATCCTCCCTGTTTGATCATTTGATCCATCTGCTCATTCACATATTTTACCTCAGCAGCATAAATCTTTTTCTGTTCTTCATTCAAATCAATATAGATGTTATTTTCAATTTTTGCTGGCAAGTCTTTTACCACATCACTTTTCTTTCTTCTTAAAATAAACGGTTTTACTTGCATTCTTAAACGATCTAACAATTGGTTTGTTTCTTCATCAAATTCTTTTACTTTATATTTCGTTTGAAATTTCACTAAAGACGATAAAAATCCTGGCATAATAAAATCAAAAATACTCCATAACTCTACAATTGAGTTTTCAATCGGTGTTCCAGTAAGTGCCATCTTCGTTTCAGCAAGGATACTTTTTACAACCTTGGTAAGCCCAGTCGTCGGATTTTTTATATTTTGAGCTTCATCAATCACAAACACTTTAAAATTCATTGCTTGATAGAAGTCCGCGTCCTCCCTTAAAAGTCCATAAGAAGTAATATAAACACTTCCCTGGTAATCATCTAATAACCGTCTTCTAGCATCTCGTACTCCTGAAAACACTTCATGAGAAATATCAGGTGCAAACTTTTGAAATTCATTTTCCCAGTTATAAACAAGAGAAGTAGGACAAACAATTAAGAACTTGGCATCTTTATCTTCTTCTAATAACTTTTTAAAGAAAATGATCGTTTGAATCGATTTTCCAAGCCCCATTTCATCAGCTAAAATACCACCAAAACCACATTTACAAATAGTATAAAGCCACCGTACTCCATCGACTTGATAATCTCTTAAAACATCTAATTCTTCTTTCGAAAAAGAAAGTTCTACATTTTGATATTCTTCAAATTGCTTGATAAACTGTTGAAACATCGAATCAGTCTTAATAATTCCATATTTTTTTTGTTTCAAAGAATCCAAATATAATGCCCGATATTTAGGAAGCACTCCACTTCCCTCTTTCATATCACTTAAAGATAGCTCTAAGTCTTCCGATAAATCATGAAGTTCCTTTAAAGACTCTTCTTCCAAAGACAAAATATCACCACTTTTTAACCGATAATACTTCTTTTTTTGATTTAACGAATTCATTATCTTATCAATTTCATCACTAGAAATAGCCCCTAAATCAAAGTCATAATGTAAAATATGATCCTGACCAATATGAAATGTAGTAGTAATAGTATTTTTCTTTAAAATATGAGTGTCTTTTAACTTCTCCGATGTAAACACAGAATACTTTTCACTAATCTCATCTAAGCCCCCATCCATAAACTCACAAACCAAATCAAAATCATCCAATAAAAAGAAATGACTCATTTTATGAAATCCATAAGTATATAATTCATTGACTGCTTCTTCTTCATAATCAACATCTCTTACTAAATCAGGCACTTCATCAAAGTAAGAAATCTCTTTATTTTTATACTGAAATTTAGGAACACACGTAATATCATCTTCATTTAAATCAAAATAGAAAGAAACCTCTGGTTTTGTATCAATAATCACATCTTTTGTACTTTCATCTAAAACCAAATGATCTTTTAAAGTTCGAATTACTGTTTTTTGAAATTCAGAAAATTGACTTTCAGGAAAAATTAATTCTTGTAAATCACTTTCCATGCATTCTCTTAAAAATAATTGCTGTTGAGGATTTAAACGATAAATTTTTTGTTGATAAAGAACATATTCTAAATCACTAGTCAAGGGAAATATATCTCCAAGATCATCTGGAAAAATCATTTTATATTTACTATCTTTTTTAGAAAAATTTACTTGAACAGGAAAATCTTGAATAAGAGGCATAAAAGCTTCAGAAGAAGCTGATGTAATACCATCAGGATAAATATGAAATAAATCTTTGATATTTCGTTCGTTTAAATAAGCAGTATTTCCATTAATTCTAGAATACTTTCTTATTTGATCAATCAAATCCAACAATCTTAAACTTTGTTCACTAAAATAATGTTCATCTGGATCAAAAGTAAAACTCGAACCAAAAGTAAAAGGTTCATGATATTGATAAGCTGACATAAATCCAGAATATTTTCCTAAAAAAGAATACTTTTTACCAATTCCAATTTTAACTTTTAAAGAAACATAATTACGATAATAACCATCTTCAATAGCTAACATTGGCGTTAGAAAAACTTCTTGTTTCTTTTGATAACTTTTCTTTAATTGATCATTAATTTTTTTCAAAATATACTGTGATTTATATTCAATATCTTGTTCATTTAAAAAAGAAAATAATTTATCAGAATATAAAATACAACAAGCAGCAACATGTTTACAAGAGTCAGCTATTTCAAACTGTGGGCATGTACAATAAGTAGACTCTATCTTATTTTGACACATTTCAACTTGAACCATATATTTACGATAACTTGACTCTGACTCTACCAAAAATTGATGACGTTTATTTTTGTCAACCTTAGTAACGCCAATATATTGAATATAATCTTCATCATATTGACTTCCTTTTTGGTAATCACTTTTTTTAACGTGTTTTAAAATCTCTTCAGTAATAGAGTTAATCATTTAAAACCCTCCTAAAACAAGAACTATTATAATATACATACATTCGTATTGCAAGAAAGAAAAGTTTTAAAAACAAATTCTAAATTTCATGATATAATACTTATAATAGGAGGCTAGCATGGAAAAGATAAATTATGTGAAACGATTAAAAGAAATTATCACAGCCATCAAAAAATATCATCTATTAACACATATGTCTCCAGAAAACTTACGATATGCCTTTGAAAGCCTAGGACCAACATTTATTAAACTGGGACAAATCATGGCCGACCGCGAAGACATGCTAAGTGAAGATTATTGTAACGAACTAAGAAAACTTCGTAGCCAAGTAGCGCCTATGCCAAGCCATGTAGTAAAAACAATTTTAAAAAAAGAACTAAAACTAAAATACTATGACTTTACTTATATTAGCCAAAACCCAATTGGCTCTGCATCCATAGCCCAAGTCCATAAAGCAAGACTAGATAACCAATCCGTAGTCATTAAAATCGAACGAGAAAACATTGAAGACTTAATGGAAATAGACATTTACTTATTAAAGAAAATTATCAAATCTCTTCCTCTTCAAAAAATAAAAAACTTAAATATAGACATCAATGCATTTTTAGATGAATTACTTGCCAGTGCCAAAAAAGAAATGAACTTTCAAGAAGAAGAAAAAAACATGTTAGAATTTCAAGAATATAACAAAGATGTCCCATATATAAGAATTCCCAAAGTTGTCCAAAAATACACAACCCATCATCTAATCGTCATGGAATATATTGACGGCGTAAAAATAAATGATGTCACAGCCTTAAAATATTTAGGCTATAATCCTCATGACATTGCCATGAAGTTATCCCAAAACTATATCAAGCAAGCCTTAGATGATGGATTTTATCATGCAGATCCTCACCCAGACAACTTAAAAGTATTAAATAACCAAATTGTCTACTTAGACTTTGGAATGATGGGTAGACTTAATGCTGCAAATAAAAAAATCATGAAAGATTGCATGATGAATATCATCTTAAGAGATTATGAAAATCTAACACATAATATCTTACTATTTGGTACTACAAGTCCAGTGAATGAACGTGCTCTAGAAACAGATTTACAAAAACTATTAGATACATATCTAACAACAGGTCTAGGCGATATCGATTTAAAGGAGTTTGCCCCTTCTCTAATTTCCATCATTCAAAAACATCACATAAAAATACCCAAAGATATCACCCTACTCATGCGAGGAATTATCGTATTAGAAGGTGTATTAGAAGACATAGCACCAGAAATGAATCTACTAGACGCTTTAAAAAGCGAATGGCAATTAAGTTCTATATTCTCTAAAGAAAACATAGAAAAATACATTCTTTCTTTTATCAAAAACACTCGTGATTTAAAAAACATTCCAGAAGAAATACTTACCATGTGTAAAACAATTAATAATGGAGCGTTAGAACTAAAAATAAAAGAAAGTAATCCATACAAAACGGAAAAAAACAATCGATTAAATCTATTAGTATGCACTTTAATAGATATTGCTCTTATCATAGCTTGTGCAATAAGTAGCCTAGGAACTTCAGAATTTTCTAAAACATTAAGTATTCTTTTCCTAGTTTGTTTTATTATCAATACAATATACATTGTTATAAAAGCTAAAAAATAGTGATTAGAAAAAAAATCGCTATTTTTATTTACATATCCAATTTAAATTACAATATGTTTAGATTAAAACAGGTGCCTTGCTTTCAATTAGATAGTATTTTCCAATATTTAAATTACACTATATTAAAATTAAAACTTTGGTATTCAGGAGAGGAGGAATCAGATGAAAGCATTTAGCACATTTTTGAAAACAGAATTAAAGTTATCATTTAGAGGGATAGATATATTTATTTTTGCAATATGTATGCCTGTAATAATCTTGGTATTAATAGGAATTATAAATGGTAATAATCCAGCTTTTGAGGGAGCTGGTTATACATTTTTAGACCAATCTTTTGGAGCAATATCAACAATAGCAATATGTGCAGGAGGTTTAATGGGCTTTCCTTTAGTTCTATCTGGATATAGAGAAAAAAATATTAAAGCGATTAAAAGTTACACCAGTAAGTCCAGTTATGCTTTTAGCAGTTCAATTAATTATTTATACGATATATTCTGTAATATCTTTAGCTTTGATATTTATTGTAGAAAAAGTATTTTGGAATTTTAGTATAAAAGGAAATATACTACAAATTTTAGAGACATATTTTTTAGTAATGTTATCAATGTTTAGTATTGGACTAATGGTAGATGGAATCGCTAAAAATAGTAAATCAGCAAAAAGTATAGCAAGCATTTTATATTTTCCAATGCTAATTTTTTCTGGAGCAACATTTCCTTATGAAGTTATGCCAAGAATAATGCAAAAAATAGTAGATGTATTACCATTAACACAAGGAATTAAAATTTTAAAGGCTTCAATACTTGGATTACCAATAGACAATATAATATTTCCTATTATTCTTATGATTTTAATTTTTGTAGTGTATATTGTAATATCAGTTAAATCCTTTAAATGGGAACAATAAAGTTGAGCAAGTGGTTAGTTGATAAGCACTTGCTTTTATGATAATATATTTAAAAACAAATTGCAATTTGGAGGTTAGAGATGAATAAAAAGCAACAAGAATTAACTATAGGAACTAAATATGGTTGCTTTACAATAATTGGAGATAATAAATCATATCCTAAAGAACCAATAACTGATCCGTGTGTAATAGCTAATTTAAAGAAACAAAATAATATTGAGCAAAAAATTAAGGATGAAGAATTACCAAAAAATTTTAAAGTGAAAGAATACTATATATGTAAATGTCAATGTGGAAAAGAATATTTTATACGGAAAGATATTTTGCTAATGAAAAAGCCTAGATATTGTAGTGAAGAGTGTTATACTGATGTTGAATTTGATAAAAGTAAAAATTATGATATAGATTTTACTAATACCATTCATGAGTCACTAAATATATTAGAATGTATAGATGAAAAATATGAATATGATTCATATATTAAGAAAACACGAAAAAATAGAATAAAACACATAAAAATAGATAAAAAATATAGATGTGTATGCTATATGTGTAATAGGGAACATATATTTAGTGCATTAGATTTTGAAATTAAAAATGATGAATTTGGAAGAAATGCAACAAAAGGTTATTATAGTAATGCGTATTGTGATTGTCATAAAATATCTTCTTTCCAATGGAGAACTATAAAAATTTTTGAGGAAAATAATATAAAATATAAAGTGGAAGTATCTTTTCCAGATTTAATGGGAAGTACTAAGTTATTAAGGTATGATTTTGCAATATATAATTCCAATGGTAGTATTAAATACTTAGTTGAATGTCAGGGAAAACAACATTATGAACCAGTAAAAGAATTTGGAGGTAGTTCACAGTTTGAACATCAGATAGAAAATGATAAATTAAAATTAAATTATGCTGATAAACGTAATATACCTTTAATTAAAATCCCATACACTTGTAATACATACGAAAAAGAAGTAGAATTTGTTAAACAAAACATAATTATCTGAGAAAATATAAAAGTTCAAAAGACTATGAAACATCCCCTTTTATTTTCGATAGAGAGCTACTAGAAATGAAGTGAACCCAAACTTTTTGGGTTCACTTCACAACTGTAGCTCTTTAATATTTAATTTTTATAAATCAACTTTTTCAAAGTTTTGGGTAGCTTTTTTATAAGTTAATATATTAATGAAGATAAACAATAGCAATCCAATTATTAAAATAGGTATTTGTTTTTATAAATCACTAAAAACAACTCCATCAATCCAAGAAAGATAAGGTATATGAGAGATAAGCTCCATTAAAATAATTGCTAATACAACAAATATAAGTGAAATCACAAAAGGTATTCCAATTTTATAAATTTAAATTACATTATGTTAAAATTAAAACTTATTCATAGATTCATAATATCCCCTTACTACAACGTTTTAATCTAAACATAGTATAAGTTGCCATTTCTAATATTCTAAAAAATTTTAACTGCAAAAAAATAAGTCCGAAAGCTTATTTTTAAATCTGTTCTACAACACTTCTCACATACTCTTCAATATATTTTAATTGATTTTCTTGATAACCTGCCTTATGACTTTCCAAAATACACTTTTTTACCTCTTGAAATTCTTTACTTGTCACATGTTCAAGCTTATGAAGCCGTTTTTGGCTAACATCTTTCACAGGATGAGTCATCAAATAGTTTTCTTTATCATAACCAAAAAAGATAATATCACTTCTTTTCTTCTTTAACTTCTCAGCAATCAATAACCCTTCTGGATCAAAATCTCCATTATAATAAATCATTGTATCATCCTTTATTTTCTCTAAAAGCTTATAAAAAGAAAGATTTAAATTACCAGAAGTAATAATCACAGAAACAGCAAGATTTAAACTTTTCAAATGATTTAAAATAGAAGGATTTTCAAATACAAAAATACAATTTTTATACCCATGCACTTCATTTAATTGATGAATATTTTCCATATTTAAGTTCATAGTTTTAAAAGGAATATCAAAAGAATAAATCAAATGATGTACAATCACAAAGTTACTCAAAGGATCCGTATAAACATTAATCTCTTCTAGTAAATGCATTTTATCTTCAATTGTTTTTGGAACATCTTCTTCTAAAATATGAGCGAGTATACGATAAAATAAATTCCCTTCACTACTATTCAAATCTAAATAATGGGGATTTCCTGTAAGAGAGGCATAAATTGGTAAAAATGTAATTTCTTTAGGAATATGAGTCAATAGCCTATCAATATTTAAAAGTTCTTTTTCACATTGTTTTTGGCTTTTAGAATACTTTCTTTTTATCAAATTCATTGTTTGTGTCTTCGAAGTAAGTTGCTCACTCAAAAATATTTGCAATGGCCGATAGTGAAATTTTTTAATGATATCAGATAAAAAAGAATAATAAGCTTCTAATTTTTTATTTCTCTTTTCCTTGTTTGTTTCAAGAGTAAAGCCATCATAAACACAACTAAAATAAGTAAGAAAATCAAAATCAGAAAACCGTCCTTTTCCTAAAATTTTTAAAAATTCTTTTACGGATATAGTGTAATCTTTCCCAGCATAAAATTTTCTAGCAAAAAAACTAGTAAATGCTTGAGCTTCTACTTCAGAAATATTTGGCAAACGAACAAGTCCTACGACTTTACCAGAGCGTTGATACTTTTCTAAACAAAGGTAAAAAAAGCGAGCGAAACCTTCTTTACTTTGAAAATATTCTGTGTAACTCATTAATTTAAGACCTCTCTTACTAGCCCATTCCAACGATATCTACGGACAGCCACACTCGATGCATCACGTGCCTTAATAAGCTCACAGATAGAAATCTCTTTAATTTCTTTGTAATCACACCATAAAGCCTGACTTGTTAAAATATAGTCTAATTCAAAACTATCTAATAAAGCAAACATCTCCTCTATATTTTTTTCATCGACCCCAGCAAAAGCTTCATCTAGGGCAATAAGACGTGGTGCAAAAACCGCGGCACTATCAAGCTTTGCATAGACACTTGCAAATAAAGGAACATACATAGTTTTAGCTTTTTCTCCACCACTAAACACCGAAAATATTTTATCAGTTAATTCAAAAAAAGCAAGAAAATTACGGATAAAAGTAATGTCTTGCTAAATTTGATAGTCCTAAATCTTGTAAAATTACTAGGCAATCGACACACAAATTTTAGAAAAATGCCAAGTAATAATAGTCATTTATAATAAAATATGTTATATTTTTGTTATAAAATTATTCAAAAAGAGTAATGCTTCGAATTTCAATCTTAACATATTGTAATTTAAATGGTATTTGGAACGATGGAGAAAATTACTCTTTCAGTATTTTTAGCTATACATAATGTAATAAAAATATTCTTAAGAAATAAAAGGCAAAAAATAGTGGACTCTAACAGTTCACTATTTTTCAGTAATTAAACTATTTTGAATTAAAAAGTCCCTTGCCACATCTTCCGGTCTTTGTTGTTCTTCATCAACCTTATAATTAAGTTCACGCATCACGTCATCACTTAAATAATTTGAAAGTTCTTCTAGAATTGGAACAACTTCAGGAAACTCCTCCAAAACTCGATTATTCACTATTGGAATTGCGTGATATGGAAGGAAAAATCCTTTATCGTCTTCCAAAACAACTAAATCATATTTTTTCAAAAGACCATCCGTTGAATAAGCATCAATGACATCACTTTCATGATTGGTTAAAGCCACATATCTAGGAGCTCCATCAATTGGCATGACATCCCGGAAAGCTATTGGATAAACTTGTTGCAAGCCTAGAAAGCAATCATTTCTTTCCATAAATGTGAGAGTGGGTGAAAAAACAAGTTCACTTGATACCGCACTTAAATCACTAATAGTTTTTAAGTTATATTGTTCTGCTGTATCTCTTCGAACAGCTAAAGTATAAGTATTATTAAAATTTAAATCATCCAAAACATTGACATCATACTTTTCTTTCATTTCTTTTTTAGAAATATTATAAACTTCCTCAACATTAGAATTAGGTTCATGTTTTAAAACACTACCATAAATCGTTCCAGTATAATCTACATACATGTCAATATCATCTTGCTCTAATGCCGACAAAACAATAGTGGAAGAACCTAAAGAAAGCCTTTGATTTACCGTAATATCTGTTCTATCTTCAATGATATCATTAATCATGTAAGACAAAATTTCTTGTTCTGTAAAATCCATACTACCAATAGTAATCTGTTTTTTAGCTTGTTCTCCTTGGAACACTGGGTAAATTATCAGACAAAGAAAAGCCAAAATAGTAAGTATTAATACACTAACTTGAAATCCCCTTCTTTTAAAGAACGATACCTTTCCTTGTTTCTTATATTTTGGTGTTACTAAGTTTTCCACAATACCCAAAATATAATCAAAGAATAAAGCCAAGATACAAGCTGGAATAGCCCCTGCTAAAATTTGAGCATTATTAATAGAACGAATACCAGCATAAACTAAGTATCCTAGCCCTCCTGCTCCACAGAAGGCAGCCAAAGTCATAAGACCAACCGCACTAACAGCCGAAATACGAATACCACCCATAATCACTGGTAAAGCCAGTGGAATTTGCACCTTTACAAGAATTTGCCATTTTGTAAGACCAATGCCTCGAGCCGCTTCTAACATATCTGCATTAATATTTTGAATTCCAATATAAGTATTTTTAATAATAGGAAGCAAAGAATACAAGACTACCATAACAATTGCAGGTTTCGTTCCAATTCCTAAAAATGGTATCATAAAACCTAACAATGCCATCGAAGGAATCGCCTGCATAACATTGGCAAGAGCTAGCACTGGTTTACCAAGTTTTTTTACATAACTAATAAGAATACCTATTGGAACACCTATCAAAATAGCGACTGCTACAGCTAAGAATGTAAGTTCAATATGCTCTACTAATAAAGAGAGGATTTGATCCATATTTGCACTCATATAAGTAATAAAATTCATCATTCATCCCCCTTTATAAATTGTTGACTCATATAGGTTAACAAAGTACTTCGTGTAATAAGCCCTTTTAAATGTCCTTTACCATCTACCACTGGCATCGTAGTAATCTTTTCTCTATCAATCAAGTCTAACAAATCAACAATAGAGTCCTCTGGATGCGTTACCAAAAAATCTTTTTCAATAAAATCTTTTGCTTTTTTATGCTCATAGGAAACATTAGTAAATACATCTGCATACAAAATACCTAATAAAACATTTTTATCATCCACAACCATTAAAGTGTCTACTTTAGCCATTCTCATTTTATTAAGACAATAGAAAATAGAATACTCAGGATTACAAGTAACAGGATGTTCTATCATAATGTCGCTGACCTTAATAAATTCAGGAGAAGACCATATCTTTTTAGGACCAACAAAATTCTTCACAAAATCATTAGCAGGATTTTTTAAAATTTTCTCAGGTGTATCATACTGAATAACATGCCCTTCATTTAAAATCGCTATTTTATCTGCTATCTTAATTGCTTCATTCATATCATGCGTCACAAAAATAATTGTCTTTTTATAACGACTTTGAATTCGTATTAATTCATCTTGCAAAGCACTTCTTGTCATCGGATCAAGAGCACTAAAAGGTTCGTCCATCAAAATAATATCAGGATCAGTGGCAAATGCCCGAGCGATACCCACTCTTTGTTGTTGACCACCACTAAGCTCCGAAGGATATCGATCTAAATATTCAGAAGCATTTAACCCAACCATATCCATAAGCTCTAATGTTCTATTCGCAATTGCTTCTTTCTTTTTCTTAGTAAGTTTTAAAATAATTTCAATATTTTCACGAATGGTCATATGCGGAAATAAACCAGTTTGTTGAATCGCATATCCAAGACTTCTTCTTAAATCAATGACATTCTCTTTCGAAATATCTTTTCCATTAATAAATACACTACCTGTTGTAGGTTCAATAAGACGATTAATTGTTTTTAAAAGAGTTGTTTTACCACATCCACTTTCTCCTATCAAACAGGTAATCGTATTATCAGCAAACTCTATATTAATATTATCTAAAATCTTATGATTACCAAAAGATTTTGAAACATTTTTAAACACAATCATTCTTTTACCACCAGCCTACCTTATAAGTATAGCATAGCCTAAAAGAAAATCAATAGAAAAGAACCTTACTAGACAATTCTTTACTAAAAAAATGTAACTATTCAGACTTTGAAAAAAAATAAAGTGTAAAAAGTAGTGTCAACGATGCTGCTTTTTTTCAGTTATATATGAGAAAATAGTAATAGTTAAGGATAGTGGTATAAATGATGAAAGTTACAAATGAC
>DVGF01000060.1 GCA_018712835.1 Candidatus Ventrenecus stercoripullorum | reverse complement strand
ACCTAAATCATTGCTGAGTTAGGTGGATTTCTTTTATATTAAAGCTATAAAAAGCAATAATAATAAAAAGAAAATGATAATAATTAAAGAAGTGATTAATAAATCTTTCTTTCTCATATTATCGCCTCCCTCCCCAAAGAAGATTGGCACCACCCAACTTATTAAGTGTTCGTTCGCATTATAACAAGAAGCCACACAAAAAACAATAGAAAGAATGAAAATGTAACAAAATTGTTACAAGAAATTAAACAGGTATTTATTCCTATTTCAAACAATCCTTGGTATAATGTTTATGGAGTAGTGATTAACATGGATTATTTAACAAACTTAAACGAATTACAAAAGAAAGCGGTATTGCATCAAGAAGGACCGTGTTTAGTCATCGCAGGAGCGGGTTCTGGAAAAACAAAGGTATTAACAACGAGAATAGCAAACTTAATAGAGAGTGGTGTGCCATCTTATCAAATACTAGCAATTACATTTACAAACAAAGCTGCGAAAGAAATGCGAGATAGATTAGAGACTCTAGCGAAAGACAACAAAGCATTTGTCGGGACATTTCATTCCTTTGGACTTAGAGTAATAAGAGAAAACGTAAATGCTTTAGGTATGACTTCAAACTTTACTATTTTAGATAGTGATGATGTAACTAGCCTAGTTAAAAAAATTCTAAAAGAAAAAGGCTATGATACAAAAGAAGTCTCTCCATCTTACATTAAAAATCGCATTAGTTTTATAAAAAATGAAATGCTTACTGACGCGGAAGTAGAAAAATTCTTTCAAAGCGAAATGGAAAAAATTGCTTATGAAATATACAAAGAATACAATATAAAACTAAAAAAGAATAACTCTGTAGATTTTGATGACTTATTAAGAATTCCTGTATTGTTATTTCAAAATCATCCAGACATTCTAGAATTCTATCAAAACAAATATCAATATATCCTAATTGACGAATATCAAGATACCAACGAAGTACAATATAAGCTAGTAAAACTATTATCTAAAAAATATCAGAACTTATTTGTCGTCGGCGACCCTGACCAATCCATCTATCAATTTAGAGGAGCAAATTACAAAAATATTTTAAATTTCGAAAGAGACTATCCAAACACGGTAGTAATTCCTCTAGAAGATAATTATCGTAGTACCAAAATGATTTTGGATGCCGCCAATAGTGTCATTAAAAATAACAAAGAACGAAAAGAAAAAAACTTGAGAAGTCATCATGGCGACGGTGTGAAAACAAAGTTCATGGTTGGTTATGACGAAAAACACGAAATCTCACTAGTAATAGAAGAAATAAAAAAACTATTAGAACAAGGATATAAAAAAAGAAATATTGCTATCTTCTATAGAACAAACGCCCAATCTCGTGTCATAGAAGAACAATTTTTAAAAGCAAATATTCCATACAAAGTGGTAGGAAGTTACTATTTCTATTCTAGAAAAGAAATTAAAGACTTAATATGTTACCTAAGATTAATTCTAAATCAAAACGATGATATTTCCTTAAGAAGAGTAATAAACGTACCAAAAAGAGGAATCGGACCAACGTCAGTAAACAAACTAGAACAAAAATCTATAGAAGAAAACAAAAGCATGTTTGATGCAATTACAAGTGGGAAAGAATTAGAATTTAAAAACCTAATTCTAGATATCAAAAAAGAAAGCGAATCTTTATCATTAACCGAACTTGTTGACTGTGTTCTAGAAAAATCGGGAATGAAAAAAGAATTAGAAACAGATCCATCTTTAGAAAGCGAACTTCGTCTAGATAACTTAATGGAATTCAAAAGTATCACAGCGACTTATGAAGATACAACAGGAAGTGTAGACTTAGGAGATTTCTTAGAAGAAATAAGTTTGATCGCGGATATTTCCGAACATAAAAATGACGATGATGTTGTAACCCTTATGACCCTTCATAGTGCGAAAGGATTAGAGTTTCCCGTAGTGTTCTTAGTCGGTATGGAAGAAGGAATATTTCCTCATCAAAATAGTTTTACCGAAGAAGGTGGATTAGAAGAAGAAAGAAGACTTTGCTACGTTGGAATTACAAGAGCAGAAGAAAAACTATATTTAACTTGTGCACGTTCCAGAATGATGTATGGAAGAACAAACAGAAATCCAATGAGTCGTTTTATTAAAGAAATTGACTCAGACCTACTAGAAAGCGACAATAAAGAAATGCAAAGCGAAAAAACATTTAATAAAGAAAGCATGTATAGCGAAGAAGACGTGTCATATAATGTAGGCGATGTCGTAATGCATACTATTTATGGTCGAGGAGTTGTCGTTGGAGTAGATGCTTCCCTTGTAACAATCGCGTTTTCAAAACAATATGGAATTAGAAAACTAATGAAAAATCATAAAAGCATTAAAAAAGTGTAAAATAAAAAATAGAAAAAGGTAGATGGAGGAAAGTATGAAAGAATGTACGTTAGTAGTCATGGCTGCCGGAATGGGTAGTCGTTTTGGAGGATTAAAACAAATAACACCAGTGGATGAAGAAAAAAACTTTATCATTGATTATTCTGTTTATGATGCCAAAAAAGCAGGGTTTACAAAAGTAGTATTTGTCATTAAAGAAGAAAATTTAAATCTTTTTGAAAGTACTATAGGTAGTCGCCTAAAAAAACAAATCAAAGTTGAATATGCGTTTCAACGCCCAGAAGATATTCCTAGTGACTTTGACATAAAAAAACGAGAAAAACCTTGGGGAACAGTTCAAGCCATTCTTTGTACAAAACCCTATGTAGATGGACCGTTCGCAGTAATCAATGCAGACGATTTTTATGGCTTTGACGCACTCAAAAAGGCGTATGAATTTTTAATGAAAAACACCTCACCATATACATATGCATCTATTGCCTATCCATTAGGTAGTACAATGAGTGAAAATGGTTCAGTAAAAAGAGGAGTACTATTTTTAGAGAATAACTTAGTAAAAACAATTATCGAAAGTAATATTGAACAAAAAGATGGAGAGCTCATTGCTACCCCACTAGATGGTAGAAAGCCCCTCAAGGTCCAAAAAGAAGACCCAGTTTCTATGAATATGTTTGCTTTTCAGCATGATATCTATAGGCTACTAGAAGAATATTTTACAAACTTTTTCAAAATGCCAGAAGAAGATTTAATAAAAAAAGAAGCATTGCTACCAGATTGTTTAGAAGAAAACTTAGGAAACAATAAAATTAAAATTTTATGCGAAAAAACTGCCTCACAATGGCTTGGTATGACGTACATAAGTGATTTAGAAATCGTCAAAAAAGAATTAGAACAATTAAAAGAAAAAGGAGTTTATCCACAAAAATTATGGGAGTGATTTCATGGAAGAAATAAAACAAAGAATGGAAGAACTAGCAAACATTTTAGAAGAAGCAAATTACAATTATTATGTGCTAGATAATCCAACAATTACAGACCAAGAATTTGATAGTTATTTAAGAGAATTAGAAACCTTAGAAGAAAAGTATCCAGAATATGCCGATCCGAACTCTCCTACCAAAAGAGTGGGTGGTATGGTGATAGATAAATTTAAAAAAATAAAACACCAAATTCCAATGCTATCCCTACCAGATGTATTTAATGAAGAAGAAATAATAGCTTTTGATGAACGTATTAGAAAATCTGGTTTCAATCCTGAATATGTTTGTGAACTAAAAATTGATGGCTTAAGCGTTTCACTTCATTACGATAATGGGGTGTTTATAACTGGCGCAACTAGAGGAAATGGGGTAGTTGGCGAAGATATTACGCATAACGTAAGAACTATCAAAACGGTTCCTATGAAATTAAAAAAAGATGTTACCATTGAAGTTCGTGGCGAGATTTATATGCCAAGAGAAACTCTAGCCAAACTAAACCAAGAACGTGAAGAATTAGGATTACCGCTTTTACAAAATTGCCGAAATGCAGCAGCTGGAAGCGTACGACAATTAGACTCTAAAATTGCAGCAAAAAGAAACTTAAATACTTGGATTTACCATCTACCAAATCCAGAAGATTACGGTATATTGACCCACTGGGAAGCACTAGAATATATGAAAAGTCTAGGATTTAAGACCAATCCTGCAAACCGTCTATGTAAAAACATTGATGAAGTGATGAGTTTTATTCATGAATATGCAGAAAAAAGACCAAAACTATCTTATGATATCGATGGAGTCGTCATTAAAGTAAACGATCTTTCTATGCAAAAAAACTTAGGATTTACGTCAAAATATCCAAGATGGGCCATTGCTTATAAATTTCCAGCAGAGGAAGTATTAACAAAATTAAAAGACATTATCTTTACTGTTGGAAGAACCGGAAGAATTACTCCAAATGCAGTACTAGATCCAGTAATAGTAATGGGTTCGACTGTTCAAAGAGCAACTTTACATAATGAAGATTATATTATAGAAAAAGGTTTAAAAATTGGCGATACAGTATCTATTAGAAAAGCTGGAGATGTTATTCCAGAAGTGGTGGAAGCCAAAGTGGAGAGAAGGACAGGTAATGAAACTGATTTTGTGATGATTACCAATTGTCCTATCTGTGACACTCCATTAGAAAAAAAGCCAGGCCAAGTAGACCACTATTGTTTAAATCAAAATTGTCCAGCCAGACACATTGAAGGACTTATCCACTTTGTTTCGCGTCATGCTATGAACATTGATGGATTAGGCGAAAGAATTATGGAAGACTTCTTTAATTTAGGGTTCATTAAAACCATTCCTGATATTTATCACTTAGATGAACACAAAGAAGATTTAGTTTCACTAGAAGGATATGGCCATAAAAGTGTAGAAAACTTACTAAATGCCATTGAAGACAGCAAACAAAATAGTTTAGAAAGATTACTATTTGGTTTAGGAATAGGTGGAATTGGTGACAAAACAGCATTGTTACTAGCACGTACCTTTAAAACGATGGAAAATCTTGCATCTAAAACCAAAGAAGAATTAGAAACCATTCGGGATATCGGCCCAATTCTTGCTGGGAATATTGCTAACTACTTTGCCGATGTGGATAACCAAGCACTTATCGACAAATTAAAAGAGTTAGGACTTAATATGACCTATCTTGGAGAAGAACAAAAAGAGAATAACTTAATCACCAACAAACGATTTGTCATAACCGGAACCATTTCCTTTATGGGCCGAGATGAAATTGAAGGAATTATCGAAAGTTATGGTGGACACCCTAGTAGCAGCGTTTCTTCGAAAACAGATGTAGTGATTGTTGGCGACAAACCTGGAAGTAAAGCAGATAAAGCTCGTAATCTTGGTATCGAAATATGGGATGAAGAAAAATTATACTCTATTTTGACAGATTTAGGAAAAATGAACGAATAAACACCATAAAAGCAAATAAAATAATCGAAAAAAAGCCATAAAAGGAACTTGATAAAGTTCTTTTTTTGTTTAATAAAAAAAATGAGAAAAAAACTTTAAAAAACAAAACCGACAAACAGCAACAAAATAATGTAAAAGTGATACAACTGAACAAAATAAAATGTTATAATGATACAAGAATAGAAGTGAGTTTAGAGTAAAGGTGTAAAAATAATGCTAGTTCTATTCAATAGGAGGAGTGAAATGGAAAGAGTTTTAAACAAATGGGGGTTAAAGCTAATTTTTGCTATAAGCTTATTGTTTATTACAACAAGTGTAAATGCAGCATCATTGAAGGTAGGTGAGAAAGAATTTGAAGATTTTTTAGAAGCTGTCGATGAAGCAAATACTTCTGGTAATCCTATCGTTTTACAAAATGACTATTCTTATGGTGCCTCTAGCGAAGAAGAATATGAAAGTGATATAGATATCGAAAAGAAAGTATCTATAGATTTAAACAATTTTACGTTTAGTATAGGAAAAATAACGAATTCATCAGAATTAGAGATTTATAATGGAATATTAAAGGCAGATTATAAATCCGTCTTATCGAATAATGTCATAACAAACGAAGAAAATGCAACTTTGACGCTTCGTAATGTAAAAACAAAATTGTCTAATCAAGCAAAACGTTTGCTAAATAATGAAGGCATAGCAACACTAAATAACGTAACATTACAGTCTTCTAGTGCCACGAATGCAGTAGAAAATAGTGCAACCGGAACAGTGACTTTAGAAAATTGTATAATAGAATTGAATTATCAAATTATTATGAATTCAGGAAAAATGACAATCAATGGTGGAACATACAAAAATACAGATGGTTCAACTCTAATTCGAAATGATGGTGTAATGACAATCAATGATGGTACTTTTGAAACACAGGATTTTACAATTGGTTCTGTAATAAATTTAAATGCAGGAAGTACATTAGAAATTAATAACGGAAATTTTAAAGGGGTTCATGGCATAATATCCAATTGTATTAGCACAAATTTCACGTGTTCTGGTACAACAAAAATAACGATTAATAATGCCACATTTAATACAACAGCAAATCTTATAGAAACAGCTCTTGCTACTACACATAATACTGAAATAACTATTAATGACGGTAATTATACAACAACAGAAGATATAAATGTATTCTCTTTAAGCGGTAACGGAGTAGTAACAATCAATTTATATGGTGGAACTTTTAATGCTCCTAATGCTTCAAATATAAGTGGAAAAACAGATACTGCAACAGCAACATTTAATATTGGGAAAGATGATGGAACCGTAAATCAAATACCAAACTTTAATATCCAAGGTGGAAAAATTGATGTCGCAGACGAAACAAAGTTTAATTTCTATGATGGGGTTATCAGATTAAAAAATAAAATCTCAAAAATTGATGACAAACCAGATGGATACGATGTTTGTTATAGCGAAGAAAATGGGTATATTAGAGCAGAATTAAAAACAAGCTGTGATACTACAGTACCAGATAATCCAGAAGAAGGTAATTCAGAGGGAGATAATTCTTCATTAGGAGAAGGTGAAGTAGAAAATCCACAGACAGGAAGTACCGTAAACTGGATTGCATTAAGTATTTTTCTTGTTTTAACCATCGCGTTACTATGGATAATAAGAAAAAAGAATGTGTTCCACAGACTTTAAATAAAATAATTGAGCCAAAAGGAGACAAATAAAGTGAATCAAAATAGTAATTATAATTTTGATCCCATAACGGGGCAACCACTTTCTCATGAACAACAAGCAAATTATCAACAACTAGAGCAATTACAATTCCAGAACAAAAATAGTTATAAACCGCCCAACTCAAATGGATCATCCAACAAAAAAAATCTTGTGATTTTATTAATGATCGGTATCTTTATAGCAATACTAGTAGTTGTATTTTACTTTATAAATGAAAATGAAAAAGTAGACCCTACAGATGAAAATTACGAATTCTTATATAATATAGAAGAAGTAGTAAATAGCACCGGAGTTGATACTGTTGTTATAGGTCAAATTACACAAGGTGAAGTAAAAGTAGGAGATAACGTACAGATAATAGGAATAACAGACGAAATAATAACTGTAGAAGTCACAAAAATTGAAGTATCTGGAGAAGAAAGAGAAAAAGCAACCGTTGGAGAAAATGCTAATATCACATTAAAGAATATTACACAAGATCAAGTAAAGGAAGGGCAAGTTCTTGCTAAACCTAACTCAATTACAGCAGTGACAAAATTTGATGCTGAGGTTTATATTTTGACAGAGGAAGAAGGAGGAAGAAGTCAACCGTTCTTTACAAATTATAAAGTAGATTTTTACTTTGGCTCTGCCAAAACAAGCGGGACAATCACACTGCCAGAAGAAATACATATGGCTTCTCCTGGCGATACTGTTTCATTTACAGTAACACTAAAAAACAATGTGGTAATAACAGTAGGTACAGAATTTTCTATAAAAGAGGGAAATAGAACAGTAGGAACAGGAACAGTAACTAAAATATATGAAGAATCATAATGAAAAATCATCAACAATAAGTGACAACAAAATGCAAAAAAAGACACTTTTGCTTAAAGAACTTGTTTATTTAAATTAAATAATGTTATAATGAAAAAAATAAAGGAGAATATATTCTCAAAAAGAAAGGTAAGGTAGTTTATATGGGCTTTATTAAAGCTTTTTCAGGTGCCATAGGAGGCACATTTGCAGACCAATGGAAGGATTTTTACGGACCTAAATCTGGCGTTCCTGCAACTGCAGCAGTATTTCAAGCAGAACCACAAGGAACTAATGCAGGTCGTGGTTCAAACACCCAAGGATCTGAAAACATTATCACGAATGGTAGTAAAATAATCGTCCCAGAAGGATGTGCACTTATTACTGTTCAAGACGGACAAATTACAGGATTAATCACTGAACCAGGAGGATTTGAATTTAGATCCGATGATCCGAATTCTAAGTCTTTCTTTGCTGGTGATGGAATTATTTCATCTACAATTAAAACATCGTGGGAACGTTTTAAATTTGGTGGACAACCAGGCTCACAACAACTAGCATTTTATGTAAACTTAAAAGAAATTCCAAACAACAAATTCGGAACTCAATCAGAAATATATTGGAATGATGCATTCCTAAATACTCAAGTAGGAGCAGTCACACGAGGAACATATACCTTGAAGATTGTAGACCCATTATTATTCCTTAAAAATTTTGTGCCAGCCAATTACTTAGGCGCAAATGCTCCAGTCTTTGACTTTGCAGATATGGATAATGATGCGGCAACCCAACTTTTTAATGAAGTAGTAAGTACTCTTAGTGCAGCTTTCTCTAATTACACAAATGATCCAAGTAAAGGAAATAGAATTTCGAATATTCAAGGAGACCAAATTGGTTTTGCCCAAGCTATGAGTAAAGCCGTAGAAGATGCATATCAATGGAAAAGTTCTCGTGGACTAGAAATTGTAAAAACTGCAATTCTAGCTATTGAATATGACGAAGATACTAAAAAATTACTAAGCGATGTCAAAAAAGCCGATGCATTGTCTGGTGCTAGAGGCAATGCCTTTATGCAACAAGCTGTGGCACGTGGTGTAGAGGCAGCTGGAGAAAATCCAAATGGTGGCGGTGCTGCTATGGCCTTCATGGGAATGGGCATGAATGCTGCCGGTGGAATGATGGGAGGAGTGGCTCAACCAAATACTAACACACCTAATCCATTTATGACTGCTGGTACACCTGCACCAGCACAAACTCCAGTGCAACCAGCTCCAGTCGATCAAACTCCGGCTCAACCGGTCGCACCACAACCAGCGACTAGCACAGAGCCAACAGCAGGTACTAGCGCTAGTGCTACGGATCCATATCAAGAATTGACAAAACTAAAAAGTTTATTAGATGCTGGAGTTATTACAGAAGAAGATTTTAATGCTAAGAAAAAACAACTTTTAGGAATCTAATTTATGCAAACGAATGATGTAAAAATTGTCAAAACTGATGATGGAGCAAAAGATGGACAAAACAAATGTCCAAAATGTGGAGCGACAGATATTTCGTTAAATGTAAAAACTGGAAAACTTCGTTGTAATTTTTGCCGTCATGAATTTAATCCAGAACAAGTAGCAGGATTAGAAACTGACATTTCAAAACTACAAGGAGAAGTAATCGGTTCAGGAGCTCAAAATATTGTGGAAGACGCAAAAGACATCATGACATTAAAATGTAGTAGCTGTGGAGCAGAAGTAGTAATTGATACTGCTTCTGCGACTCAAGCAAGATGTCACTGGTGCCGGAATACATTGTCCATTAATGAACAAATTCCAAATGGTGCAATTCCTGATGCGGTCTTGCCATTTAAAATATCAAAAGAGGAAGCAAGAACACAAATTGAGTCTTTTGTAAAAAAAAGAAAATTCTTTGCTCATCCTAAATTTAAAGAAGAATTTACTACCGAAAATATTATGGGTGTTTATTTTCCTTATATGATGGTAGATATCAATGCTCATGCTTATTTATCCGGAGAAGGAGAACGATTAATTAGAAGTTATACAAGACGTTCAGGAAATACCACACAAACATATTATGATGCCGATGTATATTACGTAGAAAGAGAATTTGATGTAGCAATAGATGACTTAACTGTTGAGTCAAGTAAAGACCGCTTAAATAAAGCATCTGCAGAAAAAACAAACAATGTCATTAATGCAATTATGCCTTTTGATACAGAAAATTGTGTAAAATTTAATGCAAACTATCTAAAAGGATATACCTCAGAAAAAAGAGATACAAACACAGAGGAACTTTCTAAGTTAGTCGAAACACAAGCAAAAGATATCGCTAGATTTGCCGCAAATGACTCTCTAAAACAATATAATCGTGGAGTAGCGTGGCAACAACAAAATTTAAGCGTCAAAGGTAGACAATGGGCATCAGCTTATTTACCAGTATGGCTATATAGTTATCAACAAGTAAGCGGAAATAAAAAAGTTCTTCATTATGTTGCTGTAAATGCGAGAACTAAAGAAACAATGGGTAGTGTCCCTATTCATATGCCAAAGCTTATTGGCATATCCTTATTAGTCGAAATATTAGGAGTTTTTCTAATGTTGTTTGTAGACTTTGATTATAATTATTTATTTTTAACACTTGGAGTAATCTTCTTTTTCGTAATGTACGGAAAATATCGGAATGTAAATGCACGTCACGAGCATGAAAAAGACACCAAAACTTCTGTAACAAATTTAAGAAAAGTAGACCAATATAAAATGAAAAGAACAGGCCTAAGAAATTCTAGAATTGCTGGAGCAAACAATACCGGTGTTGGAATTCAAAGTTTTGGTGCTGACTTATTAAATTCTGTAATAGATAGCAATGTCATTACAAGCACAATAAAAGATATTAACAATAAAAATGGAGGTAAGTAGTTTATGATTTGTCCAAATTGTGGAGCTCAAAATATTGATGGCTCAAATTTCTGTATAAAATGTGGAAAACCAATAGAAAACACAAATCCAGTTATAAACAATAACGAGAATGTTTTCAACTCGACAGCACCTGTAGAACCAACTGATATGCAAAGTAAAGTACAAAATACAGTGCAACATCAAACAGGTGTGCCTAACACAGAGGCTGTAGTAGAGCAACATCAAACAACACCTACAGTAACTGTACCTGATACTGGAAGCATAGGCGCAACGCAACATACTAGTACCACAAATGCGTTTGTAAGTATGTTTAAAGTAATAAAAAAACCTTTTACAGCAATGAAAGAAGAATTGCCAAAATTCAATAATATAAAAAATTCTGCAGTTTTAGCGATCATCGTCACATTAATTGCCACGATCGCTTCCTTAATTCAAACAATGTTGAATTCGGTAAGAGTAGTAGATTACAATTTCTTTTCTGGAAAAAGCACAACAACATGGGTATGGGATAACCTAAAAGACATTGAATATATAAAAGTAATTGGCCAAAATTTATTATTATTTTTAGGAATTATTGTAGCAATCGCATTCGTCTATTATATTGGTAGTCTTATTATCAAAAAGCAACCAAATTTTGGAAGAATGTTAGGAATTGCCGCTATGGGAATAGTTCCCTTATATATTTCGGCATTAATTCTTGCCCCAATATTAAATTTGATTTGGACTCCTTTAGGAATGGTTGTAACAGTGATGGGTGGAGTATACTCATTATTAATGATTTATGAAACAA
>DVGF01000059.1 GCA_018712835.1 Candidatus Ventrenecus stercoripullorum | reverse complement strand
GTCATTTGTAACTTTCATCATTTATACCACTATCCTTAACTATTACTATTTTCTCATATATAACTGAAAAAAAGCAGCATCGTTGACACTACTTTTTACACTTTATTTTTTTTCAAAGTCTGAATAGTTACCTTTTTTTTGTAAACTTTTGTGTAAAGTTGATTTTTTTCTCTTTTTTTCTCTAGGTTGTATCTTTACAAATTTGGTGATTTTGGTTAATATAATGGTAGACAGTGGTATGATGTGGAAGAAAGTGGGGGATAAAATATGTTCATGGGAGAATATCATCATAATATTGATGAAAAAGGACGTATTGTATTACCTTCTAAATTTCGTGAGCTGTTAGGTGACAGTTTTGTTATTACAAGGGGCATTGAAAAATGTTTATACGTTTATTCCAGAGATGACTGGGATAACTTAGTAAGTAAATTAAATACTCTACCTTTTACCAAGAAAGATGCCCGTACTTTTATACGAAGTTTCTTCTCAGGTGCTACTGAATGTGAGTTCGATCGTCAAGGAAGAACTTGCATAGCCTCCCCATTAGTCACTTACGCCGGTTTAGCTCGTGAATGTGTGATAATCGGCGCGAATGACCGTATTGAAATATGGGAAATAGGTGCATGGAATGAGTTTTTGAAAGAAAATGAAGAAAACTTATCCAATATTGCAGAAAATCTATTTGTGGATGTGAATTTATGAAACATTATACTGTATTAAAAAAGGAATCTATTGAGGCTCTAAACATAAAAAGTGATGGTATCTATGTTGATGCGACTCTTGGGTATGCAGGAGATGCAAGTGAAATACTTAAAAGAATAAAAAGGGGTTTCTTGTTCGCCTTTGATCGTGATATAGATGCTATTCGCTATTCGGAAAAGGTACTTTCTAGTATTAGTGATCGTTATAAAATCATTCATAGTGCCTTTTCTTCTCTATCTTTGAAATTGCAAGAAGAAGGTATTTATAAAGTAGATGGTATTTTGTTTGATTTAGGTGTTTCTTCTCCTCAATTGGATGAAAATCGCGGGTTTAGTTTTATGAGAGATGAAGTACTCGATATGAGAATGAACCAAGATGATAAGAAAACAGCACAAGATGTTTTAAATACTTATTCTTTTGAAGAATTAAAAACGATTTTCTATTCGTATGGAGAAGAGAAGAAAAGTTCTTTTATTGCAAAAGAAATTGTTCTTGCTAGAGAGAAAAAACCAATTACTACTACTCAAGAATTATGTTCGATTATTTTAAAAGCAGTGGGAGCTAAATATTTTTATAAAACTCATCCGGAACGTAATATATTTCAAGCAATTCGGATTGAAGTAAATAATGAATTAAAAGAAATAGAAAAAGTTTTACCTGAGGCGATTTCGTTATTAAATCCTGGAGGAAGACTTGCTGTTATTTCGTTTCATTCTTTAGAAGATAGAATTGTAAAACGTGTTTTTAAAAAATACAGTGAAGTTGATCGGGTGGTAAAGGGATTACCAGAGATACCAGAAGAGTATAAGCCAATGGTACGACTTGTTAATAAAAAGCCAATTGTTCCTAGTAAGGAAGAGCTTGATGAAAATTCTAGAAGTACTAGTGCAAAGCTTCGGATTGTAGAAAGGTTATGATAAAATGAGAAAGAGAAATAAGAAAATTAAGATGTTAAAAGGAGAAAAAATGATTTATGTTTTGATTGTTTTTGCGTTAATCCTTTTTCCAATTAGTACTGTTTTTTCAAAAGCTGTTTTATCAGAAACCAATATTTCTTTGGAGCAATTGCGTTCTAAAGTAAGTAGTCAAGAAGATGTGAATGAGTCTTTAAGTATGCAGGTAGATGAACTTGCAAGTCTTGATAAAATTCAAGAGGTTGCATCTGAAAAAGGACTCAGTTATAATAATGATAACATCAAAACAATTGATGAATAAACCATTATAAGGGGAGTAGATGAATGAAAAAAAACTCAAGGGTACGAAGAATTAAATTAAATTCTAAACTAACGATGACCATTGTTGGGTTTTTTTTCTGTGTTATTGTAATTAAGCTTTGTTATGTTGTGTTAAGTCCTAATGTTGATGGAATTGATTTAACACAGTTTGCTGACTCTAGAAATACGGCGAAGGAAACGTTGTATGCAGACCGTGGTGTTATTTATGATGTCAATGGGAAACCTCTTGCAAAGAATGCAAATTCTTATAAAATTATAGCAATTTTATCGCCTTCTAGAACGACAGATATGTCAAATCCAGAGCACGTAGTGGATAAGGAACATACAGCGGAGGCTATGTGTACGGTGCTTGCAACTGAGGAAACGATGGAACAATGTAAAAGTGATTTGATAGGGTATTTTTCTCAGGATTTGTATCAAGCAGAACTTGGTAACTGGGGACGAATTAGTGAAGATGAGAGACAAGCGTTGCTCGCACTTGATTTACCTGGAATTATGTTTGAAACGTTGGCTAAAAAACGGCAATATATTAATTCTTCTTGGGCTTCTTATATTCTCGGATACGCTAGAAGTAATGATGAAGGGGAAATTGTTGGAGAAATGGGAATTGAGTCTTATTTCAATGAAGAGTTGTCTGGAAAAAACGGTTATGTCGAGTATCAAAAAGATGCTTATGGATATAAGATGGCAACGTCTAGTGAAATTAGAGAAGACGCAGTGCCAGGAAGTGATATTTATCTTTCTATTGATAGTGATGTGCAAAATATTTTAGAGAATTCTATTACGAATTTTTCTAAAGATAAAGAACTAGAATGGGCTATTTTTGTGGTAATGGACGCTAAGACTGGCGCGATTGTTGGAAGTGCTACCAATCCTAATTTTAATCCAAATACTTTGGAAAATTTGAACAGTTATTTAAATCCATTGGTTGGTTATCAGTATGAGCCTGGTAGTACTATGAAGATTTTTTCTTGGTTAGCAGCTTTGGAAAATGGTATTTATAATGGAGATGATACATTTCTTTCTGGTTCGGTTACTTTAAGTGATGGAACAAAGATTAAGGACTTTAATAATGTTGGTTGGGGTACCATTAACTATGATACGGGATTTGCTTATTCTTCAAACGTGGCTGCGACTAATTTAGGGTTAAAGCTTGGTTCTGCTAAGTTAAGTGATTTTTATGATTTGTGTGGCTTTGGCGATAAGACAGGTATTACTTTACCGGGAGAAGAAGCTGGTTCAATTGATTTTATGTATGAATCAGAGCTTGCAAATGCATCTTTTGGTCAAGGTATCAGTGTGACACCAATTCAACTTTTACAGGCGATGAGTGCGTTTGCAAATGATGGGGTGATGGTAAAACCTTATATTGTTTCAAAAATTGTTGATAGTAATGGAAATGTTACGATGGAGTCTAAGCAAACAGAAGTAGAGAGAATTGCAAGTAGCGAGTCGATCAATAAAATGAAAGAACTTATGTATAATGTTGTTTATAATAGTTTTAGTTATAATAAAGGGTATGCACCTAGTAATGTGACGATTGCTGGTAAAACTGGTACAGCTCAGATTGCAAGTCCAACAGGTGGTTATTTAACAGGAGAGTATGATTATATTAAATCGTTTTTAGGAATGTTTCCTTATGAAGACCCTCAGTATGTTTTCTATTTTGCAACGAAGCAATTTAAGGGAAGTAGTAATGATATTTATCATGTTGTTTCTAGTACAATTGAGGACGTTGCTAATATCGTTGAAGTTACGAAAGGACAGAGTGATGTTGACTCTTCTAAGATTATAGAGATTTCTCAGTATATTTCTCGTGAAACTGCAAATGTTGTAGAAGATTTAAAAAAATTGGGACTTAGTCCTGTTGTGATTGGCAATGGTACTTATGTTACTAATCAATATCCGTTGAAGGGTTCTAAAGTTATTTCAGGGTCTAAGGTATTTATTCAAACAAATGATACGACAATTACGATGCCAGATGTGGCAGGGTGGAGTACGAATGAACTTATTCGCTTCTGTGATTTTATAAGGCTTTCTTATACTTTGAATGGATATGGAAAGGTTCTTAGTACGAATATTCCAACTGGGACTGTGATTGATACTAATACGATGAATTTAGAGATTACGTTGGGAGTATAAGTTTATACTCTTTTTTTCTTGTGTTTTTTTGAAAAGTTTAGTATTCTTAGTGTAGAAGGTAGGTTTTATTATGAAATACGATTATGTCATTGTTGGTTCTGGACTTTTTGGGTCAGTATTTGCATATGAAATGACAAAAAGAGGCAAGAAATGCTTGGTTTTGGACCGGCGAAGTCACACGGGAGGAAATATTTACTGTGAAGATATTCATGGTATTCATACGCATAAATATGGAGCTCATATTTTTCATACTTCTAATAAAAAAATATGGGATTATGTGAATCAGTTTTGTGAATTTAATAATTATGTGAATACACCAATTGCAAACTATAAAGGGGAACTTTATAATATGCCGTTTAATATGAATACGTTTACTAAATTATGGAGTGATGTTATTACTCCGGAAGACGCAAGACAAAAAATTGAAATGCAGAAAGAGGAGTTACATGGGAAAACTCCAGAAAATTTAGAGGAACAAGCTATTTCTTTGGTAGGAAGAGATATTTATGAGAAGCTTGTAAAGGGATATACGGAAAAACAATGGGGGAAAGATTGTAAAGAATTACCAGCGTTTATTATTAAGCGTCTTCCTGTACGATTTACGTTTAATAATAATTATTTTACGGATCGTTATCAAGGAATTGTTGTGGGCGGATATAATGTCATTATTGATGCGATGTTAGAAGGATCCGATGTTTTATGTAATGTAGATTATTTAGAAAAGAAAGATTACTATGATGGATTAGGTAAAAAGGTGCTTTACACAGGAATGATTGATGAATATTTTGGCTATTCTTTAGGAACTTTGGAGTATCGTTCTTTGCGATTTGAAACAGAATATTTAGAGAATACGGATAATTATCAAGGAAACGCTGTTATGAATTACACAGATCGTGAAACTCCTTACACAAGAGTGATTGAACATAAACATTTTGAGTTTCAAGAATGTCCAGGAACTGTGATTACTCATGAGTATCCAAGCGACTGGCAACCAGGAATGGAAGCTTATTATCCAGTTAATGATGAACGAAATAATGCATTATATTTAAAATATCAAGAGATGGCTCAGCAAGAGGAACATGTCTTGTTCGGAGGACGTCTTGGAATGTATAAATACTTTGATATGGATAAAGTTATTGAAGAAGCTTTAGGGCTTGTAGAACAAGAAGTAAGTTAAAAAAGACTTGCTTTTTTCTTTTTTCTAGTGTATTTTATTGTTTACCGACTTGAAAGGGGAATACATTATGAATCGAATTAAGAAGAAAGCTATTTTGGAATTAGAGCAAATGAACCCAGAGATAGTGGGGGATGCTTTAAAAAAAATGTTGGGTATTTTAAAGGGAGATACTCATGAATATTTTAAACAATTTTTACTTTTACAATTAGTATTTGATAGTCTTTCTTTTACAGAAGAAGAAAAAGGCTACATTTATTATTCATTTTTAGAATCTAATTATGAAGCATTAAATCATCCTATTTATCGATATAATAACGAAGTTTATTATCAACTCATTAAGGACAGCGTTCTTAGTAATGCAATCAATAAAGATATATATTATTTTTTAAATGCGAATAATCCGAAAAGATTACATGAAATAAAAGAAACGCTTGTGATGGAAAGAGATCAAAAATTTATGGAGTATATTCATCAAGAATTAGCCATTTATCAAAGATTTTTTCAAGCTTTTTCTAAGAATGATGCTGTGGCAGAGTTAAAAGAAGTTATGAATGAGATGGATTTGCCGATTGGTGTGCAAGAAGGTTTATTGATTTATTATCATCAGCTTTATAAAGAAAGAGTTTTTGTGAAGTCATCGCCGGTTTCTAAACCATCTAAAGTAAATACTTTATTAGAAGAACCGAAAATATCAAAAAAAGAATTAAAAATGCAATTAAAAGAATATTATGATGAACAGGATGAAATGAAACCTTTTGACTTTATTCATTATGAACAAGTAGTTTCTATTTTAAAGGAATTGAATTATTCGGAGAAACATATTACCCAAATTATTAGTGTATTGTTACGTAATCATGTAGATAATTATTCTTACTTTTTTTATATTTTTCAAAAATATGCAGCAAGATTTCCAAACAATCATTTGCTAGAAGAAGTAAAAGAGGCTTGGCAGAGTATGGTTATTTTAGAAAGCGACGAGGATTATGATTTTTATAAGAATTATATTCTTGAAAATATCTCGTTGATGGAACAAGATTTATTTGGAAATTTTGACTATGATTTACAGAGAGTTTATTCTAAAAAACAGAAACTTTTATGAGAATCTTTTGGATAAAAATATATTTCTTATAGAACCGTGATAGGTTCTTTTTTTCTTTTTTAAAAAAAGAACGAAACTTGTGTTTGTTCGCTTGTTTTAGGCAAAAATGTTTGTTATAGTAATAACTGATACATCTGAAATTCAGGTGCCTTCCCTTCTTTTATATAAAAGAACAAGAAGGGTGGTGATACTTATGCGTAAAAGCGAAAGAAATTGTTTTTGCATAATTTATCTCCTAATAGCAGTAATTTTTTTACTGTTATTCATTATTATCTTTCAATAAGATATAAATAAAAGGCACCTAATCAACTTATGTTGAGTCGGGTGCTTTTCCCAAAACCAAAGGGAAAGCATCTGATTGTGCTTCAGATGTATCCTTTTTTATTTTATGAAGTTTCCTTCATTCATATACATCATAGCATAATGTTTTTTAGTTTTCAATGGTTGACAAACTCTCTTTTTTTGTGATATAATTTTATCTTCTTGTAAAGGGGGAAGGTATATGGAAAGTAGTTATGTGTTGTGTATTAAAGATGGGTTAAAGGCTAAGAATGACCATAATACAAATTATTATTTACCAATTCGATTAGAGATGCTTGATTATTATTTTACGACGATGAAACCTGAGGAAGTCCTTGCTATGTTGCGGGAGATTGACCCAGTGTTGCAGTTAACAAGTTTGGAACAACTCTCTATTAAAAAAGTAGTAGATGAAAAATATATTGATGAAAAATATACAGAAATTATTACAGATGAGAAGGTTTTGAAATTTCCAGTTGAAATGGTATTAGTAGATCCACAAATGGGAGAAAAAACAACGAATGTATTATTAAATCATTTGTTACCATTTCGTAAAAGAATTGTTAGTGATGAATTTAAACATGCAATTGATGTATTAGGTGTTAATAAATTTGAATTTTTAAAATTGTTTTCTAAGCTTCCATATAATGAACAAAGAATTGTTCGAACAATTCTTAGTAAACAAGTGAAATTAGAGAGAACTAGTGAATTTGAACAATCTTATTATTTAAAACGAGCTGCATAAATGTATTTTCAATAATACATTTTTTTTGCATATAATTTTTTAGGTGACGATTATGCATCTTTATAAGACAATTAAAAATTTTTTGTTTGATCAAGAGTATTTTATTGACCTTTGGCAGAATAATATTCATATTTATGGATTTTTAGATATTTTGAGTTTGCAAGAAGAGAAAGCAGGATTTCACTTTGAAAGATTTGATGTAGAACTTGTGGGGAAAGACTTTCGAGTGTTAAAACTTACGAAAAATGAAATTTTAATTCAGGGAGAACTTCGGGAAATGAGGTTTTCTTAATGAATACTTATGTGATAGTGTTAATTAAAACTAATAATTTTGAACGTTTTTTCTTGAAATGTCGAGGGCTTGGTATTGCTGTTTTTCATACTGAAATTACCGAAGAGGGTATGATTATTAAAATTTTGGAGAGCGATTATAAAAAGCTTCATAAGATTTGGTTTATTCAATATAAAAAAGTAGATGTCGAAGGAGTTTTAAAAGTCGGAGAACTGGTAAAAAAGAACTTTGTTTTTTTCGTGGCTTTGATAGTCGGGTGCGTTCTTTTGTTTCTTATTTCTCACGTTATTGTAGATGTTGATGTAATTCATTCAAACAAAGAAATTCGGGATTTGGTGACAAATGCTTTAAAGGAACATGGAATTGTTAAAAATACATGGCGAAAGAGCTATCAAGAAATTCAAGAGATTAAAGAAAGTATTTTAGAAGAATATCCTTTAAAATTGGAATGGTTAGAAATTGAGAGTAAGGGTATGAAATATGTTGTGCGAATTGAAGAGAGGAAAATTAATGAAGAAGAAACAGTAAAGGACGCATGTCATATTGTTGCGACGAAAGATGGAATTGTAAAGCAAGTGATTTATAGTAAGGGAGAAGCTTTGTATAAAGAAAATGATTATGTTCGGGCGGGGGATATTTTAATTACAGGAAGTATTTTAAAGGACGGAGAAGAAAAAAGTGTTGTTTGTGCGACGGGTAGTGTTTATGCTGAGGTGTGGTATCAGGTTTCTGTTCATGTGCCACTTACTTATACTGAGCAAACGGAAACGGGAAAGGTACGATGGAATTTTAAAGTAAAGAATAATACAGTGAATGATTTTATTTTTAAGAGTAGAGTGAATTCTTATGTGGAAGAACTTCATCCTTTGGTGAAACTTTTTGGGACAGAATTTCAATTTGTAAGGCAAAAAGAAGTGATAGAAGAAGAGAAAAATTATACAGAAGAAGAAGCTTTAAATAAAGCTTTAGAAGAGGTGGATAGTAAGGTATCTAGTACTTTAGATGAAAATGAGAAGATTTTATATAAAAAAGTTTTGAAAAAAGAGCAAAATAATAGTACAATGGATGTAGAAGTTTTTGTTGCTGTCTTAGAGTCTATTGGGGAGCAACAGGAATTTGAAAGGGAATTGAGTGGTAATGATGGTGATACAACTATTAACTGACGCGATTAAAGATATATGGCCAATGCTTACAATATTCTTAGTAGTGATTATTTCCATACGGCTCATGTATATTCATAATAGTAGTGAGAAGTTTGTTTTTTATAAAGAATTTTTTAATATGCTATTTATTATTTATGCTTTAATTCTATTTCAACTTCTTACAAATACTGAGATGAATGTTTCTAGTGGAATTAATATTGTGCCATTTACTGAAATTCTACGTTATGAAGTTGGCAGTACTCAATTTTATTTGAATGTCATAGGAAATATCTTAGTATTTTTGCCTTTTGGATATTTTGTTTCTAGTTATATTAAAGCGACGAGAGTTAGTCATATTTTACTGGTTACTTTAATTACAAGCTTTACGATTGAGTTTGTTCAGCATTATATTGGCAGAAGTTTTGATATTGATGATATTTTACTGAATGTTGTCGGGGCAATTATTGGTTTTCTTCTTTATATAGGTTTTACAGCAATAAAAAAACATTTACCAAAGTTTTTCCGAAGTGATTTGTTTTATAATATTATTTGTATTATTCTTTTGGTGATTGCCGTGATTTATTATTTTCAAATTATGGGAATTTCTTTGTCATAGATTTTTAGGGGGGGTCATGTATGAACGAATATAATATTAATGATGAATATGGTTATGAAAATTATGATTATTTAGATGAAGTTATTCAAAAGACATTGGATACAGAACAAGTAGAGCATGCTCTTTTTTCCATTGTGTTTGTAGGAAATGAAGAAATACAAGAAATCAATAAATTGTATCGTGGGCTTGATAAAGTTACTGATGTGATTAGTTTTGCTTTGGAAGATAATCCAGATGACTTTTGTATGGATACCCGAGTACTTGGAGATATTTACGTATGTATTCCAAGAATGAAGGAACAAGCAAATACTTATGGCCATAGCGAAAAAAGGGAACTTTCTTTTTTGGTTGTTCATGGGCTTTTGCATCTTTTAGGATATGACCATATGGTTAAGGAAGAGGAAGAAGTTATGTTTGCTCTTCAAGATAAAATTTTAGAAAGCGTTGGTATTATTAGTTAGGAAGGTGGTAACGTGAAAAGTGGTTTTGTTAGTATTATTGGTCGACCAAATGTAGGGAAATCAACACTTTTGAATGCTATTTTGGATTTTAAAGTGGCGATTATTTCTAATAAAGCAGGGACAACAAGAAATATTATTCAAGGAATTTATAATGATCTTGATACGCAAATTGTTTTCATGGATACACCCGGAATTCATAAACCTAAAAATAAATTAGGAAAGTTTTTGAATAAGGAAAGTTATGCGTTAACGAAAGACGTGGATGCTATTTTGTTTGTTGTCGATGCAAAAGAGGGAATTGGAACAGGAGATCGTTTTATTTTAGAAACTCTTAAGAAAAGTGAGACACCTGTTATTTTAGTTCTTAATAAGATTGATTGCTTAAATAATGAAGGAATTATTGGTAGAATTGAAGAATATAAAGATATTTTTCCGTTTGCTGAAATTGTTCCTGTCAGTGCTTTAAAGAAAGACAATGTTGGTAGGCTTATTGAAGTTATTAAAAAATATTTGACGGATAATGTGCGTTATTTTGATGATGATATGGTTACTAGTAATTCGATGAGTTTTATGGCTAGTGAGTTGGTTCGGGAAAAACTTTTGAATGTGACTATTGAAGAAATTCCTCATAGTATTACGTGTGTGACAACAAAGTTTGAAAGTCATTCGTCTATCGTTAATATTTGTGTTGATATTATTGTCGATCGTGATTCTATTAAAAAAATTATTATTGGTAAAGGTGGCGAAAGACTAAAACTCGTCGGTAGTGAAGCACGTAAGGAATTAGAAGCAATGCTTGGTAAGAAAGTTTATTTAGAATTGTATGTAAGAACAATTAAAAATTGGCGGGAAAAGACCTCTTATTTAAAAGAGTTAGGGTTTAATGAATTAGATTTAAAATAAAATGAATAAAATAGAAAAAATCTCTCCATAATTATAGTAGAAAGGGAGAGATTACCATGAATAAAAAAGAAGCTTGGGAAAAATTTAAAGAAACCGGAAAGATTGAGTATTATTTAAAGTATAAAGGAAAAGATGTGAAGTAGTAATGTTAGAGAAAGTGACGGGGTTGATAGTTCATACAACAAATTATGGAGAAACGTCACTTGTCATACAACTTTTTACCAAAGAGCATGGACTCATTGGGGTTATGGGCAAGGGTGTGAAGTCATTAAAAAGTAGACTTCGCCCTTTTGTTATACCATTTACTTATGGGTATTTTTATATTTATTATAAAGAGGGAAAACTATCTACGTTAAAAGATGTTGATGTTATCGATGCTCTTTTACTTATTCATCAAGATATTACTTTAATTGCGTATTTAAATTATATTGCTGAGTTATCTGTTCAAGTTTATAAAGAAAGTGAGTCTAGCTCTATTTTTTCAATGATGATGACGGGTATTTTGAAAATCAATGATGGATTAGATCCGACTGTTATTACGAATATTTTAGAGGTTAAGTATTTGCCTTTTTTAGGAGTTGGTATTAATTTAGATGAATGTGTTTCATGTGGAGCAAAAACAGGAATTGTAACGATAGATGGCGATAAGGGAGGACTTGTTTGTAAAAATTGTTATCAGAATGAAAGAATTGTGAAATCAAAGACAATTCAACTTTTAAGAATGTATTTTTATGTTGATTTGAAAAGTATTTCTAAGTTAGATATTAAGAGTGAAAATACTTTGGAAATTAATCGATTTTTAATGACTTATTATAGCCGTTATACGGGAATGTATTTGCAAAGTAAAGATTTTTTGAAGAAAGTAGGGCAAATAGAAAAGGGATGATTTTATTAAGGAACCATTTCTTCTTTTTGTTCTTCTTTTTTGTGAAAAATTTTGGCCATATCTTCATCAGGAATTTGTAAGATTGTGCGGACTTTTTGAAACATGGCAATGGTTGTTTTGGCTTCATCTTTTTCAATTTTTTGTAAGTGTCTTGTTGAAATATTTAGTTTTTCTGCTAATTGTTCTTGGGTGAACCCTCTTTTTTTCGGTACTCTTTAATCATACTACTCACCTAGACATATTTTGTCATAGTATTTTATGAAAAAACACGGTGTGAGGTGTCGTCTCAGCGATGAATAGAGGAAAAATTTTGGGGTTCTTGTCAAAGAATTGGAGACATGTTACAATTAATATGACATAATAAGTCGGGTATATGTGATAATAAGAGTAGGAGTTGTCGTCCTTGTCAAGGCTTGTCAAGTCTAGTGTGTAAATAAAAAAACATGCTAGATTTTTTTATTAGAAAGATGATTTTGATTTCACTATATTATTTTGATTCCATCTTTTTTTTGTGGCATTCCTGTTTTTTTGTAACTTTTTTGCTACATTTGAAAGGAAAGTCATAATTTTTCCGGAATGATATTAGTAGAAGGGAACAATCTCTTCTTAGAAAGGAAAGATTATGATTTCAGAAAAAAATTTAGTGATTATTAACGATAAGTATATAAAAAAACTCCTTTCTGATCCTGATATGGAAGAGTATGTACAAAAAATAATTTCCTTAGTCACTGATATTTCTTTGGAAGAATTAAATCAAGGGTTTAAAATGCTCCATCCAGATATTGGTGTGGGAAGAGAAACTGTGGATAGTGAAGCAGATTTAATTTATCTTTATAAGAATGCCTATATTAACATGGAAATAAATATGGTATATTCTAAAACTTTGGATATTAAAAATTATGTTTATACTAATCAACTATTTTTAAGAGATATATCTAGTTCTAAAGACTATGAAAATGTTTTAAAAGTAATTCAAATAAATATCAATAACTATGATCGATTTGGAAAAAACTTATTTGTTTACCAATCCGTTGTCATGGAGAGTAAAACATATATCGAGCGAAATGATTATTTAGAAATCTATGATATCAATCTAGACTATTTAAGAAAAGTAGACTATAATAATATCAAGAAAGACAGTTTAGAATATTACTTATATTTTATGATTGTAGAAGACATTAAAAAGATAAAATTTATGTATGAAGGAGATGGTTTGATGGAACGAGTGTTAGGAAAAGTAACCAGTATGATGGGAGCAATTGATGAATTACTATTGTATGACAGAAAAAAGGTAGAAAGTAGTTCCTATTATCAAGATGGCAAGAAAGATGGAATGAAAGAAGGTTTAAAGATTGGCAAAAGAGAAGAAAGAGTCACACGTAGTATGGAGATAGCCAAAAATCTATTAAACGATAATATTGATGTAAAGAAAGTTATGAAATATACTGGTTTAAGTAAACAAGAAATCAAAGAATTACAAAAAGACGATTTAAAAAAACAAAAAGTTTATATGTAACTTTTTAAAAGAAATAACCTGAAAATACTTCAGATTATTTTTTTGAATTTTGAAAAATTGTCCATAGGTAAGTTGGTGGGATGAGAAAAATTGGAGAACCTAAAAAGTTCTCTCTTTTCAATTGTTGCATCTTATTGTATAATATTTACAGAAAGATAATAAAGGTGATGAAGGAATGACAATATTAAGTATTGGAAAGACCACTTATGATATTATTATACCTGTAGAAGGGTATCCAGCAGAAAATTCAAAGACTATTGTGACTGAAAAAATTGAAGGTAGTGGAGGAGTCGCTTGTAACGTTGCTTATTTAATTGGAAAATGGAATAATGAGTCTTATTTTTCCGGGATTGTTGGTTATGACGATTTTGGCTCTACAATTCGTAAAGAATTAGAAGCAGAACATGTAAACACGAGTTTTATGGAAATTAACTATGAAAATAAGACAACAACAACTTTTGTTGTAAATAATAAGCAAAATACTTCACGTACTCAGTTGATGATTGAACCTCAAATTTATCATTTAAAAAGATATGAATATGATGTATCTCCGCATGTGATTTATTCTGATGGTTTTGAATACTCTGCTACGATGGCTGCGATTAATAAATTTAAGACGGTACCACTTGTTTTAGGTGCTGGATTAGGTTATGGCGATGTAAAAGAAATTCTGTCTTTAGCTAAATATGCAAAGTATGTTATTTTTTCTAGAGATTTTGCTGAACAACTTACAAAAATGACAGTGGACCCAACAAACGCATCTTCTTTGCTTAATATATATAAGGCTTTGAAGGAAAGATTTCATGATAATGAGATTATTGTGACTCTAGGAGCGAATGGAGTATTATATTCTGTCAACAATAATGTAGAATATATGCCAACTATTCCAGTAAAGGAAATTGATAGAACCGCTGCGGGGGATATTTTTGATGGAGCATTTGTTTATGGGATTGGTAAAGGGTATGATATTGAAAAATGTATGAGAATTGCTAATATTGCTGCAGGTCTTTCTACAACGAAGATGGGTGGTAAGGACTCTATCCCTCTTTTATCTGATGTCATTCAATATTATGAAAGTAAGTTTGGACCATTAGAACCTGTTGTAGCACAAAATGTAGCAGAGCAAAATCCTGCTCCTGCAGATAACGCTGGAAATAGTGGGGCTCAAGCACCCGCACAAGGTGTGACTCCTTCAGAGAATACTAATCCTTCATCATCTAATCAGGCCAAATGATAGAGTCTCGTTATCCTTCCATTGATTTACATGGTGAATTTGCTGTGACTGCTTATACTGTTGTTGAAGGATTTATTTCTGATCATGTAAAATTAAAAGATCCTTATATTGTCATTATTCATGGTAAGGGCAGTGGCAAATTAAAACAAGAAGTACACCACATTTTATCGAAAGATAAACGGGTACTTGATTATCATTTGGATCCTTGGAATTTGGGACAGACGATTGTTCATATTAAAATAGATTAGCACATTTATAGTGCTTTTTTATTGAAAAAGCTGTTTAAAAATAGAGACATTTTTATTGAAAAGTCACATATTTTCATAAAAAAATTTGACAAATGCTGTCGAAAGTGGTATATTTCTAATACTTCAAGAAAAAATAAAAATATGAGAAAAATCAAGAGAATAGACACAAATTTGACATTTTGTTCCTTTTGTGCTATAATAAAAGTACGAAAAGGGTTATAGGGGGTTTGAAAAATGAAAAATTTTGTATTGGATTATGTGAATGAGAATGAATTTCGTAAGTTAGAAAGATCATTAAAGAAGTATAATATGAGAGCTTTTAAAAAATTAAGCTTTGATTATTATCCTGATATGAGAAATGGTAAGTTTCCTGGTGAAATTATTAGTAAAAATAAAGAAGCAGGAACTGTAACTTATGAACTTAAATTACCTAGTGATCCGATGTTTGCTCAAGTACATGGTGAAGTGAAATTAATTTATACTGTTTATAAGAAAGAAGAAACAGTTATGTTAAAAGAAATTTTGCCAAAAGAAATTTTACTTGAAGGACATCGTTCTGAGTTAGGTACTTATAAAGGTATTATGATTAGTAAAGCAAATGCTTCTAAAGATATCTTTAAAATTGATTTACTTAATATGTTACAAGGGAAAGAATAGTCTTTCTCTTTTTTTGCGTTAAAAAAAATCCTGCGAACAGGATTTACTTTCTTTTGGCTACCCTGGTTGGATTCGAACCAACGAAATGGTGGGGTCAGAGCCCACTGCCTTACCACTTGGCGACAGGGTAAAAAATCATTACATTCTCATTGTAGCTTATTTTCTTAAAAAAATCTATGTTTTTTTCTAAATTTCTCTTGTTTTTCTAAAAAAACTATTGTATACTTAAATAGTCGTTGGACCTCTAGCTCAGTTGGTTAGAGCAACCGGCTCATAACCGGTCGGTCGTAGGTTCGAGTCCTACGAGGTCCACCACTTAAAAAGTATATGCAGGCGTGGCGAAATTGGTAGACGCACTAGACTTAGGATCTAGCGCCTCACGGCATGGGGGTTCAAGTCCCTTCGCCTGCACCAAATAGAATTTAATCTGTATCTTTGAGTTTCAGATTATTTATAAATAGAACTTGTTAAAAGTTCTTTTTTATGTTTTAATCATGTTAAAATAGATATCAATCATTTGAGGTGGTAGTATGATTAAATATTTTAAAGAATTGGATCATCGAGAGAGTTATTTTTTGCCTTTAGTTAATATCTATGATGGTGGAGAAAGATGTGTTTCTTCTTTTGAAGTTCCCGTCTCTTTTCTAGAAAAGTATCATGATGTTTTTAAGATTGCAACTTCACTTATTTCTATGTATAAAATATTTGATATTGATGGATGGTTTAGAGAAAATATGTATCATGATTATGAGGAGGCTTGTTTTGTTTCTAGTGAATATAGTAGAATTGCTGAATTATTGGTTTGGTATGATGAGAGGATTATTAATCCTAATGAAGAAATGGAATCTTATTTATATTTGCTTCAAAGATTGGCTAAGTTATTTACTCTTTTGTATCCAAAGCAAAAAGATTATTATAGAAAGATATGTTGTATTTTAGAGCGGGCTACTATGGAATTGAAAGAAATGAGTACCATTCATTATATTCCTAATAGAGTAGATAATATCTATCAACCAGATACATGGTATATAACACCTAATGAATATTTATATAATATAGGTAAAGATAGTCATACTAGTAGAGACCTTACTTTTAGTTATCAAAATTTGAAACGAGATATTATAGAGAATAAACCGTGTATTCAAATATCATCTGGTAAATATTTTGAAATGGCCAGACATATTGAAGAAAATGGTTATATTACATTACATCAATTTAAATGGTTTTTGAATTATGCTAGTCAACCTGTTTGTTTGGATTTTATCAATAAAACTCCTATTATTAGAGAAAAGCATATTGTGCATATGGTTCTTGGAATTATAATGGCTCGAGCTTGTTTTTATCAGTTTTTTGAGGAGTATCTTCAATTTGCGAAAAATCCTCAGTTGGAGATTGTAAAATTATCTAAATTAACTAATGATTTAATTAGTGATATTCTAGTACGATGCTGTGGTTTTCATAAAGTAGAGTCTGCACGGGATAAAACAATTACAACTAGTTGTGTTAATTATGAAGTTATGTTTGATGAATATATAAAAAGTGGGTGGACAATTCAGTTTATTCCGCCAATTATCATAAATAAAGAAAAGGGATATATTGAAGAATATCCTAAAGAATTTCTTACGATTAGAAGAATTTTAAAGTCGTTTTAATGAGACTTACTCATCTTTATGTGATGGGTATTTTCATGGAAGTGAGGTTGTTTACTCATTAATATTATGAAGTAAATATTTTAATTATATATATCTAGTATATCTTGACTTTTATAGATAAGTAGCTTATAATTAAATTACCTAATAGGTAATTGCGTATGAAGGGGGGCAGAGGCTTGCAACTTGAGATTTATAATGACAGACTGCAAAAATTAATTAATGATCCAAATAAACTTATAAAAAAAGTGGGTTTAGAAATGGCAAAAAAGATACATCAAAGATTTAATGAACTTAGAGCATCATCTAATTTCAAAGAATATTTGGATAATGGTATTGGCAAGCCACATCCTTTAACTGGCAATTTAGATAATTTATTTGGCATAAGTTTAAATAAGAATTATAGACTAATAGTAGAGCCATTAGTTGATAGCTTAGATAATAAAAGTTTATGTGAATGTAAAAAAATAGATGTAAAAGGAGTGATGGATTATCATGAAGGAAAATATGTATGGTTTATCCCTTGATTTAATCGTTCATCCTGGAGAAACAATAAGAGAAGTTATTGAAGATAAAAATATGAGTCAAGAGGAACTAGCGATTAGGACAGGTTATTCGGCAAAACATATTAGTGAAGTGTTAAGCGGCAAAAAAGGTATTTCTTCAAAGTTTGCCAATGCTTTGGAATATGCACTTGGAATATCGACAGAATTTTGGATTAATTTGCAAGGTATATATGATAAAGAAATAATAGAATTAGAAAAAATTAATGAAATATCTGAGGAAGAGTATTCTATTTTGGAACAATTAAAAGAAGTTATTTCCTATTGTCATAAAATTAATATACTAGATGATACTTCAAATAAATCGGTTAATATATTACATTTAAGAAAATTTTTAAATGTTAATAATCTTACATCTATTCCTAATTTGCCGATTCAACAAGTTGCTTTTCGTGGTTCTAAAAATAATAGGGTAAATATTTATGTTTTATATGCATGGCAAAAGTTATGTGAATATTTTGCTCAGCAAAATGAAGTTAATGCAGATTTTAATAAAGAGTTATTAAAAACGAAATATAATGAAATAAAAAGTACTATGTTTTTAGAACCAAATGAAATGATTTTAAGATTAAAAAAAATATTTAGTGAATGTGGAGTCATATTTGAGGTGGTCCGTCATTTTAAAGGAGCACCAGTACAGGGATTTATAAAGAAAAAAAATAATAAAATTATTTTGTGTATGACAATACGACAATCTTTTTCTGATATTTTTTGGTTTACTTTGTTTCATGAAATATCGCATTTATTAAATGAGGATTTTGAAGATAAGTATATAGATTATTCATTTGTAGAGAGTGAAATAGAGAGAAGAGCAGATGATTTTGCAAGAAATACGTTAATTAATAAAGATGATTA
>DVGF01000058.1 GCA_018712835.1 Candidatus Ventrenecus stercoripullorum | reverse complement strand
GGCGAACAAAGTGAGTTCATGAAACCCTTGCTTTTTAGATTTCATCGATTACACTACTGCTACAAACAAAGTTCATCTTTGTTTGTTATCAATAGTATAAATCGGTATCATTTTAACTAATGTTTAACAGATTTGGTTGTTGAAGTTGTAGTTAGGAAGCATTTTTTATGAAAAAATGCCCTAGAAATTTGTAATTTTAATCAAAATATACTATACTGTTATTAGAGTAGACAGGGTGATGATATGGATATACATATCCTATTAACAGATTATCAATTAAAATTTATGTATGGAGAACGAGCTTTTCAAGACCCAATTTTGTTATCACGAGAGGTTTTAAAGAAAGCTTATCATGATGGACTTTACTTTATTGGTCGTGAAAAAGTAATCGATAAGATATGTGAAAATAAAAAGTTTTCTACACGTTCTCTATTTTTCTTTGCGGGAATTCCTAGTATTGAAGAAATTAGTTTAGTAAATGTAGTAAGTCCTGTTTTGTATGCGGTAAAAATAGAACTTCCTTATGAAGTGTTAGCGATGTTTTCTTATGGTAGTTTTGGGGGCGAGACAGTATTAAAAAGAGAAAATATTTCCCTTCAAGATTATTCTATCAAAAAGGTTTGTTTGCATTTAAAAATGGTAGATAAAAAACCGGTGTATGTAGAAGAAGAGAGAATAGAGAGAGCATCTTTTTGTCCGGAAGAAAAAGAGGAGTTAAAAGATTATTTTCTTCATTCTATTAAAGAATATAAATTTATTATTGAAAAGAATTTAGATGCTTTACGAAAAAAATTAGAGAATTTTTTGAATAGTCCTCAAGGTAAGAAATTTATGGATGGTAGTTTAGATAATTTGCAACGAGCGAAAGAAAGCTATGAGGGCTTAGTTGTTGTTATGAAGTGATACTTGTGAGTTTTCACTTTTTTTGATAGAATACTTTTGTGAGGAAAAATGAAAGAAAAAACTACAGATATAGAAAGATTAAAAAAAAGAGAAATGCTTGCGATTATTCTCTTGTTGATCATTGACCAAGGGAGTAAAGCTTGGATGGAAAGTGTTTTGGCTCAAGGGTCTATTACCGTTATTCCTAATTTTTTTGAACTTGAGTTTGTAACAAATACGGGAGCTGCGTGGAGTATTTTTAGTGGAAATGTTATTTTTTTAATTGTCATTAGTTTATTTGTAATGTTTGCACTTGTTATGATGTATCCAACTGTACCAAAAAGTCGGCTTAAAAGTATTTCTTATATTCTTTTGTATGCAGGTATAATAGGTAATTTATTAGATCGAATGATTTTTCATTATGTAAAGGATTTTTTGAAATTTACTATTTTTGGATATCAATTTCCAGTGTTTAATTTTGCGGATATGTTTATTGTCATTGGAGCAGTGCTTTTGATGATAGTAATTTGGAAGGGGGATAAGAGTCATGGAAACAATCAAGTATCAAAAAGAAGAAAAAGAAAGATTTGATAAGTTTTTAAGTGAAGAGTTAGATATTTCTAGAACTCTTGCTAGTAAAATGATTCAAGAGGGCTGTGTTTTGTTAAATGGAAATGCTTCTAAACCTGCTAATAAGATATCTTTTGGTGATGAAGTTCAAGTTGTTAAAGTGTATGAAGAACAAGTTGATTTAGAGCCTGAAAATATTTCATTAGATATTGTTTATGAAGATAATGATGTCATACTAATTAACAAGCCGTCTGGGATGGTCGTTCATCCTGGAAGTGGGAATTTTTCGCATACAATGGTCAATGCTCTTCTTTATTATACAAATGAATTAAGTGATTGTAATGGCGAGGTTCGACCGGGAATTGTTCATCGTATTGATAAAGATACTTCGGGACTTATTTTAGTTGCAAAAAATAATCGAGCTCACGCTATTCTGGCGGAAGATTTTAAACATAAAAAAATTAAGAGAAAGTATATTGCTTTGGTTTGTGGTGTATTACAACATAATCATATTACGATTGATGCTCCGATTGGAAGAGATAAGGTTTACCGTAAGCAAATGGCCGTGACAGCTGAGAATAGTAAATCGGCGGTAACTCATGTTCATGTTTTAAAAAGATTTAAAGACTATACTTTAGTAGAATGTGAGTTAGAGACAGGAAGAACGCATCAAATTCGTGTGCATTTAGCTTATATTGGTTATCCGATTTATAATGACCCTGTTTATAATAAAAAAGAGGCTACAACATTCGGCCAATTCTTACATTCAAGTGAGATTACATTTGAAACACCTGGAACTCATGAAACCCTTCATTTTACTTGTCCTTTACCTAAAGAATTTCAAGATTTTTTAAAAGAGTTAGAGAAAGAAGAGACTGCAAAATAGACTTAGAGTAAATAGAAAATACGGTAATTCTAGAAACTCAAATTGTCCAGTTTCTTTTTTTAGTAATAAAATTAGAAAAATACTGTATCCTAATAAGAAGAAAGAAGAAATAATGGATAATAATTTATCGTGAAAATAAAATAAAAATAAAGAAGTACTAAGGATAAAGATACCATTTGTTAAGACAAGAAATAGAAGGTCTTGGGTTTCTTTTTGTTTTAAAAATACTTTGGTAGTTGGAATACTGATACAGATTGTAGTAAGAATTAAAAGACTTAAATATATCATTGTTTTCCACCTCTTTACTAATTTTATGTTTTAAGGTACAATATTATGAGTGGAGGGAAAATTATGGCAGTATTAATGAATAAAAAAGATGAAATGATTATGCGTCTAGTTCATTATTTTATTACTGAAGAAAATTATAGTCCTATTGTAGTAAACGGTGTTAAAGATGAAATATGGTTACAAAATCAGGATGGACCGTATAAGATTATCCGTATTAATGCAAATTATATTCATAATAAAGAACAATATGAAGTTGATTTAATTAAACTAAGGAATGTTATGCATCAAGTTAAAAGAAAAACATTGGCATGGAGTATGAATGCTTTAAATATATTATTGGATGTTAATGATAATGTGACTTTGGAAGATGTTAAAAATATTAATTCTGTTAAATTAAAGAATGTAAAGCAAATTAGTGAAAAAAATATTTTGGAGACATTTCCAGATATTAATCAAAAAATGCTTGATGAACAAGGTTTAGATTTGATGATTGATGTTACAAATGATATCAATGAGAAAACAGAAAAAGAAAATAAGGTTTATGAGAGTATTTTTAAACCAAAGAAAATTGTTATTACAAGTCTTTTGATTTTTATTAATGTGATTTTATTCTTTGTTATGTTTGCTTATTCTGGAGCTTCTATTAATGCAGGTGTTCTTGTGAAATTTGGAGCTTTGAGTAGTATGCTTGTGCAAAATGGAGAGTTTTGGCGACTTATTACTGCTGGCTTTGTACATAGTGGCTTTTTACATTTACTTTTTAATATGTATTCTTTATATTTAATTGGTACTCAACTTGAAAACTTTGTAGGAAAGGGAAAGTTTTTAGCAATTTATTTCTTTAGTATGATTAGTGCTAGTTTGATGAGTTGTGTGATGCATCCATATGCTATTAGTGTTGGAGCTTCTGGAGCATTGTTTGGTTTATTGGGAGCATTGGTATATTTCGGATGGCATTATCGCTTATATTTGGGAAGTATTTTAAGAAATCAAATTATTCCTATTATTGTATTGAATTTATTTTTAGGATTTGTAGTAAGTGGTATTGATAATGCAGCTCATATTGGTGGACTTATTGGAGGTTTTTTAATCGCGATGGCATTAGGCGTTCAGAAAACGGAAGATAAGCAAGCACGAATTAATGGAATTGTTGCATCTGTTCTTTATATAGCATTTTTAGTTTATGTTGTATTTTTTAGATAAGTGTAAGCTTATCTTTTTTTGCGTGAAAAAACAAGGAAATATAACGTTTCCTTGCATTTCGTTTTTGTTTAATTAATTTTTCTATATAGACCAATTGCTTTTCCTAAAATAGTGACGTTTTTAAATATGAAAGGTGCCATTGTATCATTTTCTGGTTGTAAGCGGATGTGGTCGTCTTCTTTATAAAATGTTTTTAAAGTTACTTCATTTTCATCTGTCATAGCAACGACAATTTCTCCGTTACGAGCAGTATTTTGTTTTTGAACAATTACGTAGTCTCCATCATAAATTCCTTTATTAATCATCGATTCTCCACTGACTTCTAAAGTGAAAATTGTTTCTTTGGTGGGAATTAAAGAGGCAGGTATGTCAAAAAATTCATTTGGTCTTTCAATTGCTTCAATGGGATTTCCTGCTGTGATTTTTCCAAGTAGGGGTACTTTTACAACGTCTTCTTCTTCATTTAAATATTCATTATCTACCAATATTTCAATGGTGCGGAATTTATTACTAGAATTTTTAATTACTCCAGCTGCTTTTAGACGGTTTAAATGTGCTTGAACAGTAGCTGGGCTTGATAATCCTAAGGCACTTCCTATTTCTCTTACTGATGGTGGGTAACCATGTTCTGCTTTATATTTTTTTAAATAATCTAATACTTCCGATTGTTTTTTTGTTAATGGCTTTATCTCTGTTTCTTTCATAATATCACTCTCCATATTCATGTTAACATAGAAATTGTAAAATGTCAAACAATTGTTTCATTTTATTATTGACACGAACAATTGTTTTCTGATAAACTAAATTCAGAAAGAAGGAGTGATGATTTTATGGAAAAATTTTTTAAGAAATATGGAGTTATTTTATTATTGTACTTAGTGATTATTTGTGGCATTTTATTATTAAATGAAAGATGTCGTTTATTAAACGAACAAAGTGCTCAAGCAGGAATTGTACAAAAGTAGATTTACTAAATTTTAAAAATTTGCTATACTTATATCAGAATAGAGAGGGCGAATTATGAATCAAAATGATATTAAAGCAGTAAATGAATTAAAGATGTTAGCGATTGATATGATTAATCAATCGCGAAGTGGTAATCCTGGAATTGTTATGGATATGGCAGGGGTTATGTATACCTTGTTTGCAAGGGAATTAAATGTTTATCCGAAAGAGCCACACTTTTTTAATCGTGATAGGGTTATTTTATCGTCTGCGCATATTAGTCCTCTTTATTATGCTACTTTATATATGGCTGGTTTTGAACTTACGAAGGAGGATTTGCAACATTTTCGAAGATTGAATTCTAATACGCCGGGTTTGCCTGAATTAAATAATCCTTTAGGGGTAGAAGCTACGACTGGTTATGCTGGTGATGGAGTTGGTAATGCAGTAGGTATTGCTTTATCTAGGCGTTATATAGAGAATTTAATTAAGGCAGAAGATAGTAAATTAAATTTACTTAATTTTTATACATATTGTTTTGTAAGTGATGCCGATATGATGAGTGGGGCAAGTGAAGAAGCGTTTTCTTTTGCAGCTGCTCAAAAACTAAATCATTTAATCTTTTTGTATGACGCTAATAACATGACGGGTGAAGGGTCTTTAGAGAATGTTTTTTCAGAAAATTTAGAAAAGAAATTTCAAGCAATGGGATTTTATGTTGATAGCATGAAAGAAACTTCTAATATTAAGGAAATTGCTCGGGCGATTGAAGCTGCCCAAAAAGCTGATAGACCAGCATTATTAATTTTTAGAAATGTGATTGGTAAAGACTCATTTAATGAAGGAAAAAATATTATGCATTCGGGGCCATTATCCATGGATGACACTGCTTCATTACGAAGAAAGTATAATATATTTTTAGCACCATTTGAGATATCCAAAGATAGTATTATTCATTTAAGTAGTCAAATTAAGACAAGAACAGATAAAATACAGAAAAAATGGCAAGAGTCTTATTTAAGGGCTAAAGATATTAATAGTGCTAATTTGAACAATATCTTGTCTTTACTAGAAACAGGTAAGACGATGGTTTCTTTTGATTCGGCTAATTATAATATCAATGATGGATATCGTGAATCTTTAATGGAGTCTAATTATAAAGTTTTAAATCTAATTGCTCCGAAAACAAATTTGTTTTTGGGTGGTAGTGCAGAAGGAAGTCTATCTAGTCAAACTTTGATTGGTGGGGAAGTTTATCATCATGCAGGGGATCTTAATGCTCGTAATATAAGATTTGGTGCTCGTGAAAGAGCAATGGGACATATTTTAAATGGTATGAGTTTGATGGGACTGAGAGTATATGGAAGCACTAAACTATGTTTTGCTGATGAGTTAAAGTCTAGTTTACGGATGAGTGCTTTGATGAATTTGCCTGTGACTTATATTTTTACTCATGATAGTGTCTATTTTAGTGAAGAAGGTGTTTCTAGAATTCCAGTAGAGCAACTGACCATGCTTAGAAGTATTCCTAATTTTTATACTTTTCGTCCAGCTGATATTATAGAGCTTATGGGATGTTGGGAGGTAATCCTTAATAATAATCATCCTAGTGCGTTGGTTGTTACTAGAAATAGTATTCCAAAACTTCCTGGTTCTAATGCAAAAGAAGTAGCCAAAGGTGCTTATATTATAAAAAAAGAAGTGGCAAGATTAGATGGAATTATTGTTGCAACTGGTAGTGAAGTCGTTAGTGCTATGCAAATTGCTTTTGATTTACAGAAGAATGGGCTTGATTTACGAGTAGTATCTATGCCTTCTGTAGAACTATTCCTCAGTATGGGAAAATCTTATGAAAATCTTATTTTGCCAAGTGGAGTTAAGACGGCAGTGATTGAGGCTGGTAAAAGTACGGTATGGCACCGATTTGCTACAAATGAAAATTATATTCTTAGCATTGATGATTTTGCTTATTGTGGAATTGCAATTGAAGTATTACAAAAAATGTCTTTTGATTATGATAGTTTAAAACTTAGTATTGAAACTTTAATGAAATAACATATTTCGACAAAAAATACGCATTTTATTTGTTACTTTAAAAGGGGTGACGATGGATGCGTGTTTTTTATATTTTTCAGATTAGTGCTGATATTGAAAAAGTGACGAAAGAAAATCCGTATGAACTTTTTCATACTTTAGAAGTTATTTATTATCGAATGAAAGATGATATTAATTTAGGATATGTTTTTATGACTCAGTTGATTGAGCCAATTAAAATTAAAGATTTGGATATTGCTTTGTTTAAAAGATATAAAGAGAATTATTTTTATACAAAATATCGTAATGTACATAGTATGCATGATGTTTATCGTAAAGAAAATACAAAGTTGACATTGTATAAGACTTATTTAAAATTAGAGACTGATGTGATTAAACCTAAATTTTTAGAAGAATTACAAAAAAATCACAGTTTGTTTGTCTGTGATTTTGAAAGCATGGATTATTTTTGGTTGGACTCTTTGTCTTTTGTACACATATAGATAGGCTTGTTTTGTTTATCAAAAAGAGAAGAATTGGTATGGGTTAACATATCGTATAGATAGGCAGATAGCATTTCATAATGATATAATTTGCTTTGAAAGTCTATTTTTGTTGGTAATAAGAATTCCTTTTTGTGAGTTCGTAAATATTTTTTTCCTAAATCATTGAATCCTAAAATATGGATATAAGTAATAGGAACAGGTTCTTTTTTCATATTTAATAGAATATGTATTAACATACGTTGTAGGCGATTATAAGTATATCTTTTACTTTTTAAAGCAGTAATTAGTTCTTCTAAAGATTTAGTGTTTTGTATACATTTTTTTAGTTTGAAGTCAAGGCCTTCGGTTACGTCGATGATATCATTTAAATCTTTTTCAATCAATACATGGTAAGAAAGAAGAGAAAATAGGAGTGTTTCATCGATGGTGTTTAAAAGCTCATAAGACTCTGTTGGAAGGTAGGGAGTAATATCCATATTCTTTTTTCTTTTTGCTTGAATATTTGAAGCACTGATGACGGCGTCGATTGAAGTTGTATCATGGAAAGAATTGGTTCTTTGGATTGCGATAGGTATTATGTTTGCTTTTTGTTTTTGAATTGCTTTGATGTAACTGATACCAAGAAGGTCATTTGGAGGGATGATATCTGTTTCTTCTAAGGCATTTGCTAAAAGAGTAGGATAACTTACTTTTTTTTCTTTGTCTAATTTAAAATCTTGTTGTAGTTGTTTGGTTGCGTAGGCTGTTAATTTTTGGATATCGGTTGTTTCGCTTCCAAATACTATATGAGTTACTCTTAGGGCATTTAATATTTTAATAGAAGCTTCGGCAAAGAAATCTGCTGATTGTGTGCCATAAAATACAGGAAGTTCTACAACAAGGTCTACACCATATTGTAAGGCAATTTTTACTTTTGCTTCTTTTCCTAAAATACTTACTCCACCTCTTTGGGTAAAATATCCGTTAATACATAAAATTATGAGAGAATTAGGATATAATTCTTTGCACTTTTGAATATGATACATATGTCCATTATGAAATGGATTATATTCACAGATAATTCCTATCTTTTCCATAACATCACCGACATCAGTGTAACATACTTTTTCTAGTACAGCAAATTCTAAAGATATATGTTATAATTTTTTAAAGGAGTAGTTTGTTATGTTAGAGGCTAGTGTTTTTAATGAGGATAGCATGAAAAGTTTTTTACAGCAAAATTATCACTTGGAAGTTTTTCGAGTTGAAGTTTTAAATCGAGGAAGTGCAAATTTATTTTCTTTAAATGATAATCAATATATTTTGAAAGAATATCAAAGTAGATATGATGTAGAGTCCATTAAAAGAGAGGTAGATGTCATCCGTCATTTGCGTCATAAGAATATGCCTGTTCCTGTATTTCTTCCGAATGTTAGAAATGAGTTTTATACAAAGTATAGAAATCGGCTCATTATAGTAGAAGAATTTATAGAAGGAGAAGTGAAAAATAATCATACAGGTGATGCAATTAGTTTAATTGACTCAGCTCAGATGCTTGGTAGATTGGTAGTTGCATTAGAAGATTTTAAGCCTTCTTTACCCGTTACAGATGTGAAGGAATGGTTTTTACAAGAAACTGTTGATAAAAGCATTCAGAAGTATGAAGAATTACTTTGTATAGTTCCAGAAAATTTTTATTGTACTCAAATTAAAATGGATTTGAAAGATAAAATAGAAATGTTACGTAATTTTGATATGTACGACATATTTGATAAGTTAGATAAATTAACTATTAAAAATACTCATGGCGATTATAATGTGTTACAATTTATATATCAAGGAAATAAAATCAAAGCTGTTATAGATTTTGCATCCGTTACTAAAATGCCTATTGTATGGGAACTTATTAGGTCTTATAGTTATATTGATCGAAATGCTATAGATGGGGAATTTGATTTAAATCATTTTAAAAAGTATGTTCAAGAATTTTGTGAGTTTGTACCTTTAAATAAAGATGATATTCAATGTATGCCATATATTTATTTAGCACAGTTGTTACATAGTGATTATGGATATAAGCAGTATTTTAAAGATTATTCTAAGGTTTCTTTGTTGGAGTTTGGCTTTTTTCGTACTAAGTTGTGTAAGTATCTTTTTTCTAATGCTAGCAAGATAGTTTCCTTTTTAGAAGATGTTTGAAAGCATTGAAAAATGAATAATTTTTTTATATAATGATGGTGGTGATTGTATGAACTTGAGAGAAGTGTTTATTCACAAGACCGAGTATGAAGGAACAGTAGAAATTCCTAAGGAATGGTATGTCAAGACTGGTGTTTTAGATATTCAAGATTTATATTTGAAGTTTTCTATTTATCAAAATGCTAATCAAGATGATATGTTATCATTAGAATGTCAAGGTAATTTGATTTTGGAAGATGCTCGTACATTAGATAGGGTATCTTATCCGATTTCTGTCTCTATGGACGAAAAAATTGATGAAGAAAGCGAAATTTGTGGAAAATTTTTAGAAAAATCGAAAAATACTCTTGATATTATGGCTATTTTATGGGAAAATATTGTTCTGGAAATCCCAATTAGTTATACCGTTAGTGATTCTTTAGAAATGGAAGGAAATGACGGCTGGGCATTAGTTGGTGAGAATAGTGAAAAAGAAGTGGATCCAAGATTAGCTCCTTTAAGGGAGTTGCTTGATAGAGAAAAGGAGTGAAATTATGAAATTTAATCTTCAATTATTTGCTGTCCCTTTTAGAAGAACTAGTAAGACAAAGAAAAGAATGCGTCGTACTCATTTGAAAAAAGAAGTTGGTGCACTTGCTGTTTGTCCAAAGTGTGGAGCAAATTTGAGACCTCATCGTGCATGTGCTAAATGTGGATATTATAAAAACGAAGACGTTTTACATGTGAAAAAAGAAGAGGAATAATTTTTGATTGAAATTATAATAAGAATGTATTATAATTTCTTTGTAACGTCCTGGTAGCTCAGCTGGATAGAGCAATCGCCTTCTAAGCGATCGGTCGTGAGTTCGAATCTCGCCCAGGACACCATTTGAATATACCGGTTTTTACCGTAAATAAGCCATTTGTTGGCTTTTTTTGTTTGAAAAAATTCCTCCTTTTATTCATTAAAAATAAGTTGTATTTTTGACGGTAGGTAACAATGTAGGTAACAAATTTTTACTTTATTTTTATCATTTCTTTATACAATAATTGTGGTGTTTATTTTTTTATTTTTTTATTGCTAACACCAGTAAAGTAGAAAATAACAAAATGATTGTAATGAGCTTTAAAATTTTTATTATCAATGTTTTAGTTTAGTAAATACGAAAAACTAAGTGTCCATATTTTTTGCTTGACAGCAAAATAATCTTCGTGATACTATTATAGTGAATTTGCAAAGAAAGGAGTGGAAATTATGGTAAATTTTAAAATGAGAAAATTAACACAAAAAAGATATTACAGTACACGGAAATGGAATAATTTCCACTTAATCTAGTTATACTTTAAATCACTTCTAGGTTTTGGCTACTGTAATGGTAGTTTTTTTTGTGATTAAAAAGGAGTGAGTGAGTTTGGAAAAAATAAAAACATTTAAAATTTTATGGCATTATATCAAAGAAGATAAACTGAAATTAATTCTTTATATATTTTTGGTAGCTGTCTCTTATTTTCCATCGCTTTTTGCAGCGATGTTTTGGGGGATTTTAGTAGAGGCTTTAACACAAGGAAATTTTCAGAGATTTGTGGTTTTCTTAGCTTTGTATGAAGGTGTTTTCGTTGTTTTTTATGCTTTGTTACAAGTGCCACGAGATTATCTTTATAATTATTTAGAAATTAAATTTATGAAGCAAGTGAGTCGGGATTTATATCGTAAGATTGATGATTTGCCTGCGATTGCTTTTGAAGATATTGGTGTTGGTGAGTTCATTAATCGATTGTATACTGACCCTGATCGTGTAATTGAATTGTTATCGAAGATGGTACGGCTTATTTGTCGTTCGTTTGTAATAGTTATTGTATTGATTATTAGTTTTCGAGTTTCTTTGTTGTTAGGTATGGAAATTTTTGCATTTATGTTTATTATGGGCTTTATTTCTTTTAAGTTTTTTCCTAAAATTAAAAAGAGTAATGAAGAGATAAAAAAACAAAGTGATAAATATGTTAAGGATGCGACAGAGAATATTACCGGTATTCGTGAAGTAAAATCTTTAGGAATTAAAAAGAATATAGAGAAGAAAGTGTTTCATATTTTAGATAATCTATATCTAGAACAAAGTAAATCGGCACGTTATGAAAGATGGTATTGGACATTTAACAATTTAGCTTATTATATTATTCAATTTATTATTTTCTTTACTTGTGGAAAATATTTTATGGATGGCGTGATTTCTTTAAGTGTTTTCGTGATGATAGAAAGTTATATTTGGAGAATTGATGATGTCGTTGAAAGTATTAGTGATTTTGGGGTTGATTTTAATAAAGTTTCTGTTTCTTTGAAGCGGATTGATGAAATTGTAAATAATCGGTTGTATGATGATGAAAAATTTGGTAATAAAGAGCTTCATAATATAAAAGGAAAAATAGAATTTCACAATGTAAAGTTTCATTATCGTGAGCACGAAGAAGATACTCTAAAAGGGTTGAGTCTTACTTTTTTGCCACATAAAAAACTTGCTGTTGTTGGACGAAGTGGAAATGGTAAAAGTACTATTTTTAACTTGCTATTACGTTATTTTGACGTTAGTGAGGGGAAAATACTCATTGATGGCATACCGATTGAAGAGTTAAGTGAACAATCTTTACGAGAAAGTATTTCGATTATTCGACAAAGTCCATTTTTGTTTAATCTAAGTATTTTAGATAATTTTAGATTGGTGAAAGAAGATGTTACATTGGATAGTGTAAGACAAGTATGTAAAGATGCTTATATCGATGATTATATTATGAGTTTACCAGATGGCTATGACACGATTATTGGTGAAGGTGGTATTAACCTTTCAGGGGGACAAAAACAGAGAATTGCTATTGCTAGAACGTTACTTTTAGAGACTAAGATTATTTTATTTGATGAAGCAACGAGTGCACTAGATAATGAGTCTCAAGAATATATTAAAAAAACAATTGATGAATTAGTAAAGACTCATACTGTTATTATTGTAGCCCATCGTCTTTCTACCATTGTTGATGCCGATATTATTCATGTAATTGATAAGGGACGCTTGGCAGGTAAGGGAACCCATGAGGAATTACTTAACAATAATCAAGTTTACCGTAGTTTATATTTAACTGAAAATGCAAATTCAATTTAGAAAACTTTTCTCTTTGTGAGAAAGGTTTTTTTGGCTAAATGTTTGCTTGTCTTTTTTTCGATAATTGGTATAATAGGAAAATCAATACGGAGGAACTTCATGAATGAATTAGAAGAGTTTTTACATTTTACTGCAAAGTTTTTACGCCCTAATAAAAATTATGGGTTGGTACCAATTGTTCGAAATGATGGGCAAATTATTATCAATCCTGATGGAATAAAACCAGGTGCAATCATTCGAGATGAAGAAGAGTTTCTAGCATTATTAAAAGAATATAAAGAAGTCTTTTTTTCTGATACTTCTAAATATACACATGGAAAGAATTATCACCATCATCTCCATTTTTTACTTAAAAATGCGACTTATGAGGCAAAGTTATTAGTGAAATATGCAAAGGAAGGTAAAATTTTGGATTTTGATATTCCTAATTTAGAAAATGATAATGTTATTCGAAAATAGATGGGATAATTTATATTAGAAATTAGTATTTCTTAAGTTTTCTGGATAATTTTAAATCTTAAGGATTGTTAGAAGAAAATATAATTGTTTTTTGGAAGAATATTATATGGAGTAAAAAAATAAGAGGAAGTTCTCTTATTCTAAAAAAGTTACTGTTTCGACATTTAATGTGTCCATCATAGAGAGGGAAATTGAATATTTTACCTCTTCTTTTAATTCTTCATTGGCTAGTCCTTCATATAAATAATCATTAAAACTTAGGGTTACTTCTTTTTCTAGAATTTCATAATTTGTAAGTTCTGTAGAGGCATTTAAGTAACTCATTAAGTTTGTTTGTTCGTTAGGTTTGGATTTTAAGCGTTCAATAATAATTTCTACTTTATCTTTATCATTATTGCTGAGAAGTGTTACTGGAACATAGTAAGAAATATTTTCTTCTTTGGCAATGTAGTAGACAGTGGTTTTGGTTGTTTCCTTTAAATTTTTTACATCGTATGTTTTATTGACACCAATATCTCTTGTTAAAATTGTAGGGAGTTTTATTTCTGTATTAGGGACTTTTTCTAATAATTCTCCTTCTACGTATAAAATTACGCCATCAACACCTTCGATTTCTGTTAAGGAATAAATGAGACATTCTATCATTTTTTCAGAAGATTCAGGTGGAACATTTAAAAAGTTTTTATTAAAGTTGATTTTGAGGGCTTTGTCTTGAATGTCAATGCTTAGTATTTCTGTATCTTTTGGAATGACAGGTGTAAATACTGAGGGAATGTATTCACTTTTCGCGTGATCAATTGTCAAAATTTCAATAACTTCTTTGGCTAATTCAATGGTTTCTTTATTTTGGACTATCATAGAAGTTCTAGCTACAAAAGAGGAATTATCTAATAAATAAATTGGCCAAGCATTTCCTGAATTATAGGATATTGTTACATTTTTAATTTCTTCTTCGGCTTTAGGAAAAGAGAGAGTTATGAAAAAAACTAGTAGGGCAAATGATGTGATGATAAGTTTTCTTTTTGCACATTCTTTTATCACTAAAAATCACCTAATTCATTTTATGTTATAGAAAAAAATCAAGAACAAAAAAGAAAGTATTTTTCGTACTTTCTATATTTTTATTTCTCCTAAACGAAGTAATTCCACTACGGCACTTGCTCGTCCTTTGACACTTAGTTTTTGCATTGTATTTGAAATATGATTTCTGACCGTTTTTTCGCTGATGTGTAGAGATAATGCAATTTCTTTGGTAGAGTAGTTTTGGATGAGTTTTTCAAATATTTCTTTTTCTCGTGTCGTTAATATTTTTTGTTTCACGCTTAATCCTCCTATTTACATTCTTCTTATAGTATTTTATGAAAAAGGAAGAATTATGTGTTTTTTAAGATGTTTGAAATTTTACAGTAACGTATTTGTCACTTTCAAATAATTCTTGAACGGTTCTGATAATGTTATTAGCAAGGGTTGTGGAATGTTCACTAGAGGCAATTGTGATACTGATAGTATCGTCTTTGACTTTAGCAAAACTATCTAACCCGTAAGTTTCTTTGATTGTTTTTTCTATTTTTTCTTCATCGGCTTTTTTTTGATTTAAAGCCATTAATGAATTATAAGCATTGTTTTTTTCTTCGGTTGTTGTAGTTGTATCTAGAAGAACTGATTGATAGTTTTCCATTTCTTCTAATACTGCTTCATCTTCTTCTACGCGTAAAGACACTAGAAGAGAGCTTTCTTCAATTTCTGAGTTTACGGGAGCAGAAGTTGTGGTAGTATTTGATGTATTTTCTAGAATGCTTGCTAGACTGTTGTCATTCATGGTGACATAGTAAATTGATAATACTAATATTAAACTAAAAAGTGTTACAAACCATACGCTTTGTTTATTAATCATTTCTATCCTCCTAATCTTAATCTACTTTAGTCTATGAGGTTGTTGTAAAAAATATTACATAATTGTCCGTGAGGTATGTTATAATAAGAATAACTGAAGAGTGGTGAAGGCATGTATACATTGACACTTTTATTTATGAAGTTTATTTTGTTTAGTATTATAGGGTATGTTGTAGAAATGATTACTTGTGCGATTATTGAACATAGGTGGACAAACCGAGGTTTTTTGTGTGGGCCGATGATTCCTATTTATGGAATTGGAAGTCTTTTGTTGGTATGGGTTTTAAAGCCATTTAAAGAACATTTGTTGTTAGTTATTTTATTAGGAATGTTTCTTACTACGACCATTGAGTATATTACGGGATATGTTTTAGAAAAGATTTTTCATAATAAATGGTGGGATTATAGTCATGAAAAGTTTAATATTCATGGATATGTATGTTTAAAAAATGCTATATTATTTGCTATTGGAACTCCAATTATTGTTTATATTGTTGATCCGTATATTACTAGTTTTTTATTGCAAATTAAAGATAGTTATTTGTATGTGATTGCGTTTATTGTATTTCTTGTTTTTTTGTTTGATGTTATTTATTCCGTTATTGTTGCTTATAATTTACGGAACCGATTAATTGTAGTAGAAAATTTAAAAAACGAAAAGCTTGCTAGAATTCCAGGAATGTTAGAATCCATTTTGAAAAAGAGAATTAAACATATTCGAAAATATCCTAAGCGGTTGTTAAAAGCGTTTCCAGATATTATGAATAGTAAAGAAAAAGAATTTGATTTGATGAAGAAAATTGCTTTAAAAGAAAAAGAAAAGAAAAAACAAGATAAGCAAAGCAAGAAAAAAAAGCAAAAGAAACAACGAAAAAAATAAATTGTTTCTTTTTTTGTAACTTTTTTGTTACATTTTTTAGGAAAGTAAATTTTTATCCGTAATAATTATATTAGGAGGATAAAAAACATGAAAGTAAGATTGCAACGAGATTTTAAAGATTGTGGAGTTACTTGTCTTTCTTATCTTATTGCTCATTATGGGGGATATGTTCCTATAGAACAGTTAAGAGAAGATACGAATACTACTCAGTATGGAGTTACTGCTTATGATTTAGTGGAAACATTAAAAAAGTATCATTTTGACTCTTTTGGGGTACGAATTTCTTATGAGGAACTTTCGGCATTTCATTTTCCGGCAATTGCTCATGTTATTTTGGAGCAAGGATTAGAACATTTTGTGATTGTAACAAAGGTGACTAGTCGTAGTGTATCGCTTATGGATCCGGCAGCTGGAAAGAGAAAACTTACAAAGACAGAGTTTTTAGAAATTTGGGATGGGGTGTTACTGACGGCAGTTCCAAATCAATTAATTCCAAAATTACAAAAGGGAAAAAGTGTTCTAAGAATATTATTTGATATTTTAGGGCAAGAAAAAAAGCTTTTTTGTAAATTAATCTTTTTTCAATTTTTTGTAGCCTTATTGACTATTCTTGTTAGTTTCTATTTAAAAATTGGAATGCAGGCTTTGGTTTCGTATGATTTAAAACCGTTTTGGATATTATCTTTTGTGTTTTTTGCCTTCTACCTGATTCGTTTTTTTCTTAGTTTAGGAACAGAGTCTTTGAAAAACTATTTTCGAAAAGATGTCGGGATTGTTTATATGGACCAGTTTTTACGACATTTACTTTCCATACCACTTCAAAAGTTTTCTTCTTATCATATGGGAGAAATTTTAACGAGGGTGGAAGAAGCAGAAGAAATTCAGGAACTTTTTTTAGAAGTATGTGTATCTTTTTTCTTACAGTTACTTTTAGGAGTAAGTACGGTAGCTTTCTTATATTTTTTAGAACCAACATTATTTCTTATTTTATTGATAGGAATTCTATTTTATGTTTTGTTTGGTATCTTTTTTGGAAAGTATTTGTATAAAATTGTTTTACAAAGACTTGAGTTAGATACGAAGTGGAAAACCTCTTTTATTCAAACTTTACAAATGTATCCTACTACAAAGCATTTAAATCAAACTTTATTTGAAATGAAACGAGTGGAAAATGTTTTAGGAGAGGTCTCTGTTAAAAGGTTAAAATTTTCTCAAAAAGTTGTAGTGTTACAAAGTTTAAAGGAACATTATTTAGAGATTTTGTTTTTTGGTATTAGTGTATATGGATTGCATCAAATTTTGCTTGGTCAACTTGCTTTGGTTGATTTTGTAACATTTCAGAATTTATATATGTATTTTGTAAGGCCTTTAAGAAATTTAGTGGAAACTATTCCTAAGTTTTGTTATATGAAAGGAATTTTAGAAAAAATCAGTGAATATTTGCAAATTAAGGAAGAGGACATAGAAGAGGATGCGGATACGCTTTGTTTTTCTTCTTTAGAGTTTCAAAATGTCAGTTATTCTTATCATTCTGTTCAACCTGTTTTTGATCGTTTCTCTTATAAAATTACTAAAAAACATAATTTTGTGAAAGGTGCTTCTGGTTCAGGAAAAAGCACTCTTTGTCGGTTGCTACTTCGAGAAATTAAAGTGGATGAAGGTAAAATTTTATTGAATGGCAAGAATATTTATGATTACTCTTTAGGGGAAATAAGAAAGAATATTGTTTATTTAAGTCAAAAGGAAAATTTGTTTACAGGGACTATTCGGGAAAATATTTTATTTGGCAGGAAGGTTTCTCAAGATGTTTTTGATCAGGTTTGCGAGGTATGTTGTTTGGAAGGTGTTGTGGAAAAGAAAGCGTTACGTTATGAAACAACCATTGATGAAACGACGTTATCAGGAGGAGAGAAGCAAAGAGTTATGCTTGCACGTACTCTTTTAAGTGATGCTAGTCTTTATCTTTTTGATGAGGCACTTAGTGAAGTGGATGCAGATTGTGAAAAAGAAATTATTAAAGCTTTACGAGGTTATTTGAAAGATAAAATGATTTTATATATTAGTCATCGTAATCATTCACGATTATTTCAGGAGGTAGTAGATGTCGGAAAAAGTGAAGTATAATTTAGCAGTGGTAAAAGCTCAAAAATTTCAAGACTATTTTCTGTGGTTTTTTCTTGGTTGCTTTGTGGTTCTTTTGATTTCTTTATGTTTCTTTTCTTGTTCTAGTGTGTCTCGTTATTCAGGAGTTTATTCTTGTAATACCAATATTTGTCAAATTGAAACAATGATTGATTTAAATACAATGTATGAATTAGAAACAAATTGGAAAATTCTTTTTGATGGAGAATTGCAAGACTTTAATGTCATAGAATTTGGCGAGTTTGTGGAACAAGAAGGCTTTGTAAGTCAGAAGGTTACTTTACGTGTTTCTAAACAAGATTATTATAATGATCAGACAATTTCTTTTTCTATTGTGAAAGGAAAGAAAACTTTCTGGCAAGTATTTTTTGATATTTTGAAAGGAGGTGATGCATAATATGATTCCAAAACAAGAACTCCGGAAAATAGAAGGAGGTGGCTGGATACAAATTGCTGGGATTGTTGGTGGAGTTTTAACATTTTTATTTGGAATTGTTGATGGAATAATGAGGCCGCTTTCTTGTCATGATTAGGTAGAAAGGAGGAACGTATGAAATTACAAGGAAAGGAATTGTTAATAATTCAAGGAGGTGCAGGTATTAGTGCTAGTCTCATTAATGCCATTGTTGATGGATTTGAATTTATCTATGAACTTGGAAAATCGGTTGGTTCAGCCATTGTGCGAGCTTTTCGAAAAACTTATTGTTAGGCAAGGAATTTCTCCTTGTCTTTTTTTTCGAGAAACTATAAATTTTTTCTAGTAATTTATCTTAAATAAGATATAATGAAAGTGTGAAAACATGGAGGAGTAGTATGATAACAATTAGAGATTTAGAAGAACAAGATTTGAATGCTTACTTAGATTTGGAACAAGAAGTAAAAAATAACATGATTCATCCTGAATGGTTAGGAGACTTTACTAAAAATGATTTGCAAAGACTTTTAAAGACTGGTGGTCATATTTATGGTGGATATTTACAGGATAAGCTTATTGCCGTGGGAGTTTTAATGCCTGCAACAAAGGAAGGGTTAGAAAAGTTAAATCTTGATATTCTAGACGTTCAAAAGGCTGTTTCTTTTGGGCCTCAGATGGTTCATCCTTTGTATCAAGGAAAAGGTATTCAAAAAGAGATTATTTCCTTTTTAGAAAAGCGTGCGATTCAATTGGATTATCAATATGTAGAGGTTACTGTTAGTCCAGAAAATGAAATTAGTATTCATAATTTTGTTAGTTGTAATTATGAGTTTCATAAAACAGTAGAGCTTTCAAGAGGAACGCGGAATGTTTATGTGAAGGAATTACATGGAAAGCTTAAGTTGTATCATATTGATCGCTCGGGGTATTTGAAAGAAGGACAAAAGATATTGTTACAAAATGATATTGAAATTCGGAAAGATTTTTTAAAGAAAGATGCAAATAAGTATTTGAAGGAATATTTTCCAAATGGGCTTTCTTCTCATGGTAGACATTATTTTATTGATGGGTACGAAAATAAAAGTATGGGTATGGATATCATCTTTGAATATGAAAGAAGACTTCATTATCCAGAAAAGTTATCTAGATATGAAGTTCTCTTTGCATTTAATGAAGATGGTGTGAAAGATTTTATTTTAATGAAAGAGTTAGATTGGGAATTTTATAAGATTTATGAAGTAGAGTATGAGTCTTATGAAAGACATAATATGAATTTTGTACGAGGTTGGGGACAACTTGATACGATGGTGAGTGCCAAATTTTATTGGGAAAATCTACCTGATTATGATAAAAATAGAAAACCTGTTTATGAATATTTGTTAAAGATGCCGGTTCAAATTAAGAGGGAAGTATCTATAGAAGAATTAAGAAGTTGGACAATCGAGAAGTGATTATAGTTCAGCACAATAAAATAATTTAAAAAAAGAGAAAATTTGCAAAATAAATTAGACAACAGGAGAAATATGTAGTAAAATTTTTATAGAAAGTAGGTTATCGAAATGAAAAAGAAAAATATTTTAGGGGGGGGGGTATCTTAGAAAATTAAGATATCCTATTATACTAATATTAGTAGTTGGGGCATCCCTTTTAATGCTTCACAATTCTAACAAAGAAACAATTTTAAAAGAAGAAATACAAGAAAATACATTATCCATTTATTTAGAAGATGAGCAAATTAACTATATTCCAGAAAAAGATTCAGGGTATACTTTGGATACAGAAAAGAGTAGCTGTACAAATGGGGTTACTTTGGATTTTGATACTAGTACTTGGAGTGTGAAAGTAAATTATAGTAATTATACAAATACAAATACAGATAATACTAGAGTAAGATGTAGTTTGCATTTTAAAAAGGGAACGTTTGTTGACTCTGTTGTTAGTTGTGGAAATTCTAATAAGGATGCAGGAACATGTATCAAAGAAAATGTTTCTTTATCGGATGAAATTATAGAGGATGGAACTGTAGATAATAACTTAAGATTTATTGGGGCTAATCCGAGTAATTATGTTTGGTTTAATGATGAGCTATGGCGAATTATTGGTGTCATGAATAATATAGATGATAGCACTGGTAAGAAAGAAACTAGATTAAAAATTATTAGAAATAAGTCGATTGGAGATTATAGTTGGGATAATAAACCTGAGGGGACTGGGTCATCTAGTAGTATTTATGGTTCTAATGATTGGAGTGATAGTGCTCTGCAACAAGTTTTAAATTCTGGTGCATATTGGAATAGAACAAGTGGGACTTGCCCTTATGGAATTAATGGAAGGACGACTGCATGTGATTTTTCTGATGCAGGGTTAACGGAGAGTGCCAAAGCTATGATGGGTGATGCAGTTTGGGATTTAGGAAGTGGAGACAAATTGGATTCTCCAATAGAATTTTATAGAGCAGAACGTGGTACGGATGTATATACTGGTCATGCAACAAAATGGTCAGGAAAAGTAGCACTGATGTATCCAAGTGATTATGGGTATGCAACAGGTGGTGGAGCGGCTGGTAGAAGTGCATGTTTATCATACCGACTCGATAGATGGGATACTTATAGTGATTGCTATCAAGATAATTGGTTATATAATAATAGAAGTAAATGGACGTTAACTCCATCAAGTTCTTTTGAACATTATGTGCTTCATATATATTTGTATGGCAGTGTTGATAATACATATCCTTATAGTCCGCGTTATTCTATTTATCCATCTGTTTATTTATTAGCTAGTATCAAGATTACTGGTGGTGATGGAAGTCTAGAAAATCCTTATATTTTGGCATTATAAAATAGCTTGGTTTCAAGCTATTTTTTTAGTGTTCTGTTAAGTAAATATCATAGTATTCATCAAATGTAATTCCTAGTTCGTGTACTTTTGTTGCGTGTTCGATGCCGATATATCTTAAATGCCAAGGCTCTTCTTGGTAGCCAGTAATTCTAGAGTTGCCTTTTGGATATCTAATAATGAATCCATATTTATAGGAATTATTTAACATCCATTCATAATCACTATCAGTAAGGTTAGACCAATGAGAACTACTTCTTACATCTAATGCTAATCCTGTTTGGTGTTCAGAGTGGCCTGGTCTTGCAGAATAAGTATCGACTTCTTCTTGGGAGTCTGTTTGTAAATATTTGTTATATAATCCTTCTTGATAATCATAAGAACGATAAGTGCTATAAGGAATAATTATGACATTGTCTAGTTTGGCAGCAGCAAGTAAATTTTCAAAATCATCTACTGCATCGTCTTTAATTTGTAAATTTGGAAAACTTGGTATTGAAACTAAATCTTCTGGTACATAGTCAGCTGGTAGGGCATGGAATTTGTTTACTAAAACTGTAATACTACTAGGGTCTTCGATTGTTTCTATATTTGTGTAGAAGTCTGTGTCTAAATTTAGATTGACTTCTGTGACAGCTTGTTTCATTTCAATTCCTTGACTTGTTTGATAAGCTAGATAACGGTCTATCTTGTCAAAGTCAAAGTTGGATATTTGATAAAATTTTGATAAATCTACTTTATTATTCGTTAATATTTTGGCAATATTTTTATCGCTCATATATTCGTAAATTTGGTTAATTTCATCGGCACTGTAACCTTTTTCTAGTAATGTGTTTGCTTCACTTGTGAAGTTTTCTTTGTTTACTATTTGAATTCCTTGTTCTATCAGTTTTTGTTCTTCTGTGAGACTTACTGGTTCTTCTTTTGGCTGATGAATTAATATTAATGAGATTACAACTCCTAGTAGAATGAGTATTAGTATTCCTAGAATGATTAAATTTTTTTTGATTTTCTTTTTCTTCATGTTTATCACCTATCAAAATTATATGTCATTTTTAAGAATAAAAAAAGAGAGTTCACATAATTTTTTACTAGAGGTGTACAATGAAAAAGATTTTTTTGAGTTTGTGTTTGTTTTTTATATGTATGGGTGTTGTTTCGGCAGAGACTGTTGATTATGCCCCCAATAGTAAAAGTGCTATTTTAATTGATGCTGCAACAAATACTGTGTTGTTTGAAAAGAATGCGGATGAGAAACTTGCACCTGCTTCGATGACAAAGATTATGAGTATGCTTTTGATTATGGAAGCGGTTGATCGAGGGGATATTTCGTTAAATGATGAGGTAACGATTAGTGAAACGGCCTCTTCAATGGGTGGTAGTCAAGTTTTTTTACAGGCTGGAGAGGTATATAAAGTAGAGGAGCTTTTAAAGGGAATTGCTATTGCTTCTGGAAATGATGCTGTTGTGGCAATGGCTGAGTATGTTTCGGGAAGTGTTTCAGAATTTGTAAATTTGATGAACCAAAGAGCTCAGGAACTTGGACTATCTAATACTGTATTTAAAAATCCTCATGGACTTGATGCGGAAGGTCATTATTCTAGTGCTAGAGATATGTCAAGGATTGCTAGTGAATTAATTAAACATGAAAAAATATTAGAATTTACGAGTATTTATGAAGATTATTTGAAGAAGAATGATGGCTCTAGTGTGTGGCTTGTTAATACAAATAAATTAGTTCGGTTCTATGATGGAGTAGATGGATTAAAAACAGGATTTACAGAAACGGCTGGTTATTGTCTTACGGCGACAGCTAAGAAGAATAATACACGTTTTATTTCGGTAGTTATGGGAGCCGAGACTAGTGATAAACGAAGCAGTGATACCACTTCCTTATTAAATTATGGGTTTAATAGTTATCAAACAAAAGTAATTTTAAAGGCTACGGACTCTTTAGGAAAAAAACGAGTAGAGAATGGAACAAAGGAAACTGTCGATTTGGCCTTAACAAAAGATTATGTGAAGCTTTTTAGACAGAATGAAGCAATTCCAAATTATTCTTATAATATAAAAGTAGATAATCTTGTTGCACCCATTCAAAAAGGTAGTGTTGTTGGAACACTGGATGTCGTTGATGAGAATAATCAGGTTGTCGATACTTTGGAGGTAACCGTTTTAGAAGATATTTTGAAATCTAATTTATGGGAAGCTTTCTTAAAAAACTTAAAACATATTACGGCAGGAAGAAATATTATAAAATAAGTGTCAAATTGTTCAAAAAAAATTTCGACACTTCTTTTTTTCGTTTATACTAAGGATAAGGTGACGACATGCAAACGAGAAAAAAGCTAAAATTAAAAAAATCAGTTTTATTTAAGTCTTTCGCTTTTTTAGTAGGACTTTTTAGTTTGATAGTATTTATTCAATTTTTAAGATTGGGATTACTACCTTGGAAGTATCTTATTTTAATTTTCGTGATACTTGTAGCAATTAATTTAGGGCTATATTTTCTACTAGCTTCTAAAAATTATAAAAAAAGAATGGTTGGAACTTTCTTTAGTATTTGTTTTGTTGTTTTATATTTTGTTGGTATTAACTATCAGAATGCAACGTTAAGTTTTTTAGAGAATGTTACTTCTTTAGAAATTCAAACAGAGACGTATCAAGTTTATGTAAAAAATACGGCAGATGCACAAAATTTAAGTGATTTAAATAATGATGTTTTTGGGTATGTGCCAAATGAAAGTGGAATTGATAAGGCAATCGAAGAAATAGAAAAAGCTTCCAAGCCAAAGATGACGGAAGTGGATAGTATTAGTTCTTTGGTGTCAGAGCTTTTAAATGGAGAGTGTGAAGCGATTATTTTGGAAAAGGCAGAGGCCGAGTTACATCAAGAGATGAATGCTGATTTTAAAGAGAGTACAAAACTTTTAACTTCTATTGATATTCAGGTAGAAAAAGACTCTATTATGAAAGATGTTTCTGTTACAAAAGAACCGTTTAGTATTTATGTGACAGGTGTTGATACCTATGGTGGAATTAATACGATTGCACGTAGTGATGTGAATATGGTAGTTACTGTAAACCCAAACACACATCAAATATTACTTTTGTCTATTCCAAGAGATTATTATGTTCAAATTGCAGGAACGACAGGACTTAAAGATAAGCTTACTCATGCTGGACTTAAAGGTGTTGATACTAGTATTAAAACGATTGAACAACTGTTGGAAATGGATATTCATTATTATGCAAAATTTAATTTTACGGCACTCACTCATTTAGTTGATGCGGTAGGTGGAATTACTGTGGATTCACCATTTGCTTTTACGGCTGATTATGAAGAAGAGGATCATATTTATTATGAGTTTCAAAAAGGAATTAATGAGTTAAATGGCCATCAAGCTTTAGCGTATGTTAGAGAGCGTTATAGTTTAAGAGAGGGCGATGTTGCTAGAGCACGGCATCAACAGCAAGTGATTGAAGCGCTAATTCATAAAGCAACTAGTACTACTATTCTTACAAAGTATGCTGATATTTTGAAGAGTATGGAAGGAAATTTTGTGACGAATATGAGTATGAAAAATATTTCTTCTTTTATTCAGATGCAAATTGATGAAATGCCAACATGGACGATTGAAACAATGGTGCTAACTGGTTCGGACTCCTATGAGCTTACTGCATCATTTCCGGATTTATATTCTTCTGTGATGATACCAGATGATAGTATGAATGATGCTATTTTGAAGATTAATGAAATCACTGGAACTTAATGTGCCAAGAATATGTCAAATATTTATAAAAAAATGCCTAATATTTGACATATTTTTTTTGCTTTTGTATACTTATTTTAGTAGATAATAGAAGGGATTGATATTGTGAAAAAGAAATATATTATTCTTTTAAGTTGTTTGGCTGTGTTAATTCTTCTATTATGCTTTGTGGAAGCAGATTATCAAACTTATTTACGAGAAACAAGTGAGGCAACAGCTATTGTAGAAGTGAAAGAGGGATTATCAATTAATTATATTGATGGTAAGAGTTTTGAAGTTAATAGTCCTTCTAAATCTATCACTTTTTCGGTTACTAATTTGACTGAAGATAACGTTGATTATTATATTCATATTAATAATGTTGTTGGAGATATTACAGGTGTTATTTATGAATTATCTGAAGCAGAGAGTGAAGACGTGATTTCTAATGAGTTTGGAACTTCTTCTGTATTAAGTGAAAGTATTTCTGCTGGGGCAACAGAACGTTATACTTTGATGGTTCGTAATCCAAGTAATCGCGATTTTACTTTTGATTTAAATGTGGAATTAGAAAGTGCTTCTCTTAATTTTTCTGATACGATATTGGCTCAAAATAGTGTAGTGGAGACTGATAGTGTAGGATATTCTAGTACGGAAGGATTTATAAAAGTGTCTGATGATGCTGGAGACTATTATTATTTTAGAGGAAATGTTTTAAATAATTATGTTTCTTTTGCAAATCAAATGTGGCGTATTGTACGGATTAATCCGGATGGTACTGTGAAACTCGTTTTAGATGGAGTTACAGAAAATATGGTTTCGATGGCTTTAGATGCTGAGAGAACAAGCAGCTCTGTTTTTGAAAGTAGTCAAGCTTATACTGCGTTACTAAATTGGTATAATAGTGAACTTCAAGGATATGATAATTTTATTGCTAGTACTACTTATTGTTATGATGATAGTATTTATACGAATAACGGTGTTGATATTGAGTATTTATCTTCTTATCGCTTATTTACAGACCGTATTCCAACAAATATTTGTAATGGAACATCTCTTTCTTTAAAAGTAGCTTTGTTAACTGCTGATGAAACTATGTATGCAGGTGGAGGTATTGACTCTAGTGCAAGTTATTTAAATTCTGATGCTTTTCAAGGTGATTGGTGGACAATGACTCCAAATAAGAAAAATGGAGATGTTACAAGTTATATTAGTGTTAGAAAAGATGGTATTTTACAAAGAGATATTAATGAGTCTACAACATTATTTTTAAGACCAGTGATTTCTCTTAATCGTCAAGTTATGGTAACTGGTGATGGAACTGTTTCTAATCCATATACCATTGTAGAATAATAAAGATATTTTAAACCTAGTGTAAGAGCTAGGTTTTTTTGTGGTTTCGTTGCTATTTATTTTAGTGGTTTGAGAAGTTGTGATTTTTTTAAATAAAAGTTTTTGAGGGTTGTTTTTTCTTTTTTCTGATGTTATTCTTTCTATAAGAGAGTTTATAGGTGAAGTAATATGCGAAAGAAGATAATTTTAATTATTGGAGTTTTGTTGTTTGTAGTTGTTTTGGGAGTGTATCTTTTCAATAGAAATACTCATTTTTATGGGGCGTGATTGAAGAAGAGAGTTTGTCAAAAAAGCAAATCCTTGAAATGTATGATTTTTCGATTTTCTATGTGGATAGTTATAATGGAAAGATTATTTGTAGTAACTTGACAAGTCGAGAAGAAGACCGCCATATCGTCCGTTATCAGTTGTATGGCAAGGATAATCAAAGTGGAGAACTTTGTGAAATTTTTCGATTAGAGAATGCTAGTTCCACTTGTCATTATGCTTTTCGTAGTGAGGCAGATTATTTTTATAAGGAATTAGTGCTTACAGTGGAGTATGATGATGCAACTATTGAAGAGTTTTCTTTGACATGGCATAAAGTGGCTTAGAAAATTCTAGAAATGTTTTGGAAGCAGGCTATTTTTAATATAGTTTTCTTTTTTACTCTTTACTACTGATTGTCAAAGTACAAATGTAAACAAACGTCTAATAGGTTGTAAAGCTGTCTAATTCATTGACTAGCTTTCCTTTTTTTTGGTAAACTAATAACAGGTGACGAAGTATGAATATTTTAGAAGACATTTGGGCTATTATAAGTAGTTTATCTATTGTTGATTATATATTGTATTTTGGAATTATTACATTGATATGTTTAGTTATATCGTTAATTTATATATTGAAAACAGAAAAATTGGAACAAGAGGATAAAGATGTGTTTGAAGAAGGCCCGTTAGAGACATCAAAGGATGAGGAGATAGATTTACAAAATATTGTTAATATTATTGATGAAAATCCTAAGCCTTTGGTTGATATGACTGCCTATGAGGAAGAACAAGAACAAAAAGCAATCATTAGTTATGATGAGCTTATTAAAGCTGCTCAAGCAGGAAGTCTTAGTTATGATAACGAAGAGCTTGTCGATGATGTTATTCCAGTTAAAAAAATTCAAGTAAGTCCTATGGAATTACCTAAATTAAAAGAGAATGAGTCAGTAATTTCTTCTTTGGAATTACCACAGAAAGAACCTAAGCTAGAGGTAGATACTGTAGTTTCACCGACACCAACGACGGCTCAAGTCAAATTATTTTCCTATGAAAAAGAAGAGGCCTTTTTGAAAGCGCTGCAACAGCTTAGTGAGTTATTAAATGATACTTAAAGTGATTTTATCACTTTTTTTCTGTTAAACATTAGTTAAAATGATACCGATTTATACTATTGATAACAAACAAAGATGAACTTTGTTTGTAGCAGTAGTGTAATCGATGAAATCTAAAAAGCAAGGGTTTCATGAACTCACTTTGTTCGCC
>DVGF01000057.1 GCA_018712835.1 Candidatus Ventrenecus stercoripullorum | reverse complement strand
CGAACTTCTTGATTTATATGTGGAATTATCAAAAGAAAATAGAGAACGATTAAAGCAACTGCTCATTCTCTAGGTTTCTTATGCTCTTTGACTAATTAGTTTCTCTTATTTTAAATTTTGCGAATTGAAGTACCTTTATTAAAAAAGTATTGCAAAACAAAAAACTGTTGAGTTACTATATTTCACTAGAATAAATTACAACTAAAAAACACAAACCATTCCTAGTTTGTGCAAAATATCTTTCTTCAACAATTCTCATTTATTACTTCTTCAAATCTTTTTCAGTTTCTTTCACGATATAAATTGGTCTTTTCTTTGTTTCCAAATATGTCTTAGCCAAATATTCTCCAAAAATCCCCATAAAGAATAATTGAATACCACTAACAAAAATAATGATACAAGCAAGACTTGGCCAGCCACCAACTGGATCTCCCCAAATTAAAGTTTTACAAATAATTACAATAATCATAATAAATGCAATGAAACAAAACAAAACTCCCAAAAAAGCTGCGATAGTAAGAGGGGCTGTTGTAAAAGCAACGATGCCTTCAATGGCATACTTAAATAGTTTCCAAAAACTCCACTTAGTTTCTCCAGCGACTCTTTCTACATTTTCAAATTCAAGCCATTTTGTTTTAAATCCAACAAAACTCCAAAGTCCCTTAGAATAACGATTATATTCCCGACAACTAATAATCGAGTCTACCATCTGTCTTGTCATAAGCCGGTAATCTCTTGCTCCATCTACCATTTCTACTTTACTCATACGATTAATAATCTTATAAAAACGTCGTGCAAAAAAACTACGAATAGGTGGTTCTCCTTTTCTTGTCACACGTCTTGTTCCAACACAGTCATACCCTTCTTCTTCGATAAACTTTACCATTTCCGGAAGCATCTTAGGTGGGTCTTGTAAATCCGCATCCATTAAAGTAACGTAATCTCCTACCGAATAATCAAGTCCCGCAAGCATCGCAGCTTCCTTTCCAAAATTTCTTGAAAAAGAAACAAACCGTACTCTCTCATCCATTTTTTGTAATTTCTTAATCACTTCTAAAGTGTTATCTTTGCTCCCGTCATTGACAAAAATAAGTTCAAATTGATACTTTTTCATTTCAGCCATCACACGACTCATCTCTTCATAAAACAAAGGTAAAGCCTCTTCTTCATTATAGCAAGATACAATAACACTAATCTTTTTCATTTCATCACCTTTTTCTTAAAAAGATTTTATCAAATTTTTACTATTTTTAATAGTATACAGTAATACTTCCAAACTTCATACAATCAAAATCTGCATTTTTTATTTCTTCTGGAATCATATGTTCCTTTAAGAAAATATAAACATCGTCTTTTTTTATTTCATCAAAGCGAAAGTAATACCTTCCAACTTGAACAACACTTCCACCGTCCATAACAAGACTTTGATTAAATGTATAAGGGTCCATCTCTAAAGCCAAAACTGTATAAATATAAGGTTGATAATTTGGCATATCAATTACATAAATACGTTCTTTATCTAACTGATTTGCGAAGAAAATAGCCTCCTCTACATAATCTTGAGAAACAAAATAAGTAGAGTCATGAACTTCCTTTGGATAAGTCACAAAGTAATATTTACCAAAAAAGCTAAAGAAAATAAGATACATAGCAAGAATAACCACACTAATCCACTTACTCTTACATACAAGATGATAAATACCTACTGCCACAAAATAGATCAGTGGAAAATAAATTGCATTTGCTCGATTAATATTAGGTCCATCTAATAGCATAGTTACTAAAAATACTGCAACAAAGAAAGCTAAAATCATAAAATCCAAAGATATACTCTTCTTTTTCATACTTTGAATAGCATCTTTAACAACGAATACAAATCCATAAATACAAAACGGAATACTAAAATAATACATGGTACCAAACTTACCAAAGGAATTATAAATAAGACCATCCTGAGAAAATAGTATTCCAAACAAATCCCAATTGTTAAGAATATTAGAAAGACTAAACTCTCCTCCACGATAAAAAAACATTTTAGGAATAGAAAAGAAAGGTGTTTCAATTTCGGATAAAATATTATTATTTACCAAAAGCATCAAAATAAGAGGAAGCGCAAGAATTCCTAAAGGAATAGCAAAGCAAAAACATTCACTCCACGTTACTTTCTTATTTATCAAAGAATAAAGAAATACTATTGCTAAAAAGATTGGTAAAATGAGATATGACACTGCATAAGTATAAAGCGTCAGTCCAAAACTAATACCTGCTAAAAAAAAGCATCTTTTTTTATGACTCAAAAAAGCCCAAAATAAACAAAAACAAGAAATGATACTCATCGGAAATAATAAATAAGACTCTAATCCCCATCTCGAATGCATAATAGAAAAAGGTAACACACAAAGTAAAAATAATACGATAACAGCTAGATACTTTCCATGTGCTTTCTTAATCATCATAACAAAACAAAAAACTGCAAGAAAAGATAAGAAGACCGCTGGTAACCTTAAAGTAGTTATAGAATACCCTAAAAAATCAATAACAATAGAAGCTAAATGAGTATATAAAGCATTTTGTCCACCACCAAAATTAATAAAGTATACAGGATTATGGTACAAAAATCGATCTACATTATAAAAGCTTAAATTCAGTGCATCATAAGCCATACCGGCTTCATCTACATGAAGTCCATTTGGAATACTGCCGAGCCCATAGGTAAATAAAAACACTAGTGCACAAGAAAGAATAAGAACAGAAACACTATAATATTTATAATCACGTGTTTCATCCTTTTTTCGAAAAAAACATAAAATAAGTCCAGTTGCAATAACAACAAATAAAATATTTAACACCTTAATCATGCTCTTCCTCCAAATTTCTCGCAATATGATAACGTGGTCTAGCCTTCACTTCACTATAAATCTTACCTATATATTCACCAACAACTCCTAAAGATAGCATTGTAACACCACCGACTAACCAGACAGAACAAGCCAAGAAAGTCCAACCATCTACCGTATAGCCAAAAAGTTTTACAACGATACAATAAATCGTAACAAGTAAACTAATAACAAAAATAAGAATTCCGAGATTCAAAATCAACCGAATCGGTCTCACACTAAAAGAAGTAACTCCATCCCAAGCAAAATGAAGCATTTTCTTAAGAGGATACTTACTCTCACCAGCAAACCTCTCGTGTCTCTCGTAAGTAACAACACTAGAAGGATATCCTATCAAAGGAAAAATTCCTCTTAAAAACAAATTAACTTCTTCATAACCCTCCAACGCATCTAACACACGTTTACTAGTAAGACGATAATCCGCATGATTAAATATAATATCGACACCTAAAAACTTCATAATTTTATAAAAAGCTTCCGCCGTAAATCGTTTAAAAAAACTATCTTTTTTCCGCGAACTTCGAACACCGTAAACAATCTCTGCTCCCAAAGAATTTTTTTCAATCATTTCATCGATAGCATTGATATCATCTTGCAAGTCTGCATCCATACTAATCACAATATCCGCATAATTTTTTGCTGTCAAAAGACCCGCCAATAAGGCATTCTGGTGCCCCTTATTTCTAGATAAACATAGCCCAGTAAACAGCTTATTTTTTTGATGCAATTCTTGTATTTTCTCCCATGTACTATCCTTACTTCCATCATTGACAAACATCACTTTACTTTTAGAAGAAATCTTTTTCTTTCGAACTAAATCTTTCATCTTAATTTCTAATTGTCTCGCTGTTTCACAAATTACTTCCTCTTCATTATAACAAGGAATAACTACATATAAAATTTTAACCATATTACCCCTACTCCTTAACTGTATTCTGCCATAAAAAAAGAAAAAAAGCAACTAAAAACTTTCTTTGACGGAGTCTAAATTTATCGGATGGCATAAAAAAAGAAAGAACTCAGTGGTATAATATACCTATAAACATAATCAAATAAAGGAGTTCTTTCTATGAATATATTACCACAAATTTTGAAAATTTCATCAA
>DVGF01000012.1 GCA_018712835.1 Candidatus Ventrenecus stercoripullorum | reverse complement strand
ACAAACACCAACTATAATATAGATAAAGAAGTTAGAAAGTTTGGAGAATTTTTAAGTTTAAAACTATCGATAGAAGAATTAAAAGAAAAATATAGAGGAGATGATAAGTATATGGATATCGCAAGAAAAGTAGAAAAGTTTATGAGAGATAACAATTTAGTACAATATTATGATTTAGAAGCAAGTCACCAATATGAAATAAAAGACTCTTATGATACCGGAAAAATTGAAGGAAGAAATGAAGGATTAAAAGCTAGAAGCTTTGAAATTGCTAGGAACTTGTTAGATCTTAACATTGATATTCCTACTATTATGAAATCAACTGGACTTACGAAACAAGAAATTTTAGAATTGCAGTAGAATAAAAAAAGGGGAATTGAGGAGTATATGGATATCGCAAGAAAAGTAGAAAAGTTTATGAGAGATAACAATCTAGTACAATATTATGATTTAGAAGCAAGTCATCAATATGAAATAAAAGACTCTTATGACACTGGAAAAAATGAAGAAAAAATTTCTATTGCTAAGAATTTATTAAATGATCACTTAGATATCGACAAAATTATGAAGTATACTGGACTTACAAAACAAGAAATCATGAAATTACAAGAAAATTAATAAGAAAATCCTAAGACATTTACACAATCACGGCATAAAATTCCTAGGATTTTCTTTTCTATTTTGGTATACTAATAATGTAAAGTAAAAGAAAGAGGATGATTAGATGAAACTAGATGGTATGGTAGCTGTTGTAACAGGTGGAGCTATGGGTAATGGTGCAGGCATCGTCAAAGTATTTCTAAAATATGGTGCGAAAGTAATTGTAATAGATAATTCTGATAAAATTAGAGAGGCCTTAAAGGAATTTCAAAAAGAATATCCTAATGGATATGCAGCTGGCTGTATCTGCGATATCCGTGATAAAGAAAGATTAGATACAATCATGAAAACCATTTACAACCAACTGGGTAAAATTGATGTTTTAGTGAACAATGCTGGGGTATGTAAACTTGCAAGTTTTGAAGATACTACGGAAGAAATGCGTGATTTCCATTTCGATATTAACATTAAAGGAACGTGGAACGTTACAAAATCTGCACTTCCATACTTAAACAATCCAGCAAGTATTATTAATTTATCTAGTGTAACAGGTGTGCGTGTAGCAGATCCTGGAGAAGTAGCTTACGCAACAACAAAGGCTGCCTTAGTTGGCTTTACGAAAGGCTTAGCCGCTGACTTAGTATCAAAAAATATTCGTGTAAACGCAGTCTTACCAGGATATATTAGAACTCCAATGGTTGAAGGAATGGCTACAGACAGTAATAAAGAAAATCCTGAAAGCGTTATAAATGGAATCGCTTCAGCAATTCCTATGAAAAGAATGGGAACTCCAGAAGAACTTGGCGAACTATGTGCCTTCCTAGCATCGAAAGAATCTAGCTATATTACAGCAGAAACAATTATTTTTGATGGTGGAAGCACTCTTCCTGAAACGAACAGTATGGGCGTATAGCCTTCTTTTTTTGTCAAATTTTTGTCTACTTTCTTTGAATTAAAACATATATTTTACAAGAAAAATAGAATAAGAATAGACTAACTCCTTGTTTTTTGATATGCTTAATATGAAATGTATAAGGATGTGACTTATGAAATCATATTATTTAACAGACACTGGAAAAGTACGAAGTCATAATGAGGACTCTGTAACCATCGTCCGTAACGGAAGTGGAGAATACCTCCTTGTCGTTGCAGATGGAATGGGCGGACATAGAGCAGGAGAAGTAGCTTCTAGTCTTGCTGTAACTCACTTAGGAAAACGTTTTTCTGGAGCTAGTAGTATTGGCAGCATGCTAGATGCTGTAAATTGGCTAAATGATAACGTCAGTGAAATCAATGAAGCTATTTTAGAATATGCCAAAAACCACTTCGATTCCACGGGACTTGGAACAACCCTTGTTCTTGCATTATTAACAAAAGATTATTTAATATTTGGAAATATTGGAGATTCGAGTGGCTTTGTCATTAAAAATCACAAACTACATAAAGTGACGCATGACCACACATTAGTAAATCTTTTAGTAGAAGCTGGAGACTTAACCGAAGAGGAAGCCAAGGTTCATCCTAAAAGAAATGTATTAATGAAAGCGCTGGGTGCCGCAGAAAAAGTAGAGTTAGATATTTTTGAAGTAGAAAAGGACGTCGACGGATTATTACTATGTAGTGATGGCTTAACTACTATGATGACCAAAGAACAAATTGAGAAAATTTTAGAAGAAGACTTGACTATTGAAGAAAAAGTCGCCAAAATGATAAAAAAGTGTAATGCTAGAGGTGGAAATGATAACATTTCTATTGCTTTATTAGATATGAAAAGTGGGTGTGAATCATGATAATGAAGGGGCAAAAAATTAGTGATCGCTATCAAATTATCAAAGCAATTGGCGAAGGTGGAATGGCCAATGTTTATTTAGCGTATGATACAATTTTAGATAGGAATGTCGCGGTAAAGGTATTACGTGGAGACTTAGCAAACGATGAAAAATTCGTGAGAAGATTTCAAAGAGAAGCGTTATCAGCGAGTAGTCTATCTCATCCAAACATTGTAGAAGTATACGATGTCGGAGAAGACAATGGTCAATATTACATTGTGATGGAATACGTAGAAGGACGACACTTAAAAGAACTGATAAAAAAACGAGGAAAACTGACCGTAAGCGAAGTAATTGACATCATGCTCCAAATTACTGATGGGATGATTGTCGCGCATGACGCATACATTATCCATCGTGACATCAAACCTCAAAACATTATGATACTAGAAAACGGGTTAGTAAAAATCATGGACTTTGGAATTGCCATGGCCCTAAACGGTACACAACTAACCCAAACAAATTCTATTATGGGAAGTGTTCACTACTTACCACCAGAACAAGCTAGTGGAAAGGGAGCAACCTTACAAAGCGATATTTATTCCATGGGAATTGTAATGTATGAACTTTTAACAGGAAAACTACCTTACAAAGGAGACAATGCTGTAGAAATCGCTTTAAAGCATTTAAAAGAACCACTTCCAAGTATTCGTGAAGAATTACCAAATATTCCTCAAAGTGTGGAAAATATTATCATCAAAGCAACTGCCAAAAATCCAAAAAATAGATATGCAGACGCTAGAGAAATGCACAATGATTTATTAACATGTCTTGATGAGTCTAGGATAAATGAACCCAAAATCAAATTGCCATATCGCGAGTTTTCAGAATCAGACAAACCAAAAACACCAAAGAAAGAAACAGAAGAAGAAAAAAAGACTGAAACAAAAAAATCAGAAAAAGAAAGTAAGGATGATGAAGTATTGGCAAAGCAGATTACAAAAAATGATTTAAAAAAGCAAAATAAAGTTTTAATAGTTTTAGCGTCCATTTTTACTTTACTTGTCGTGGCTATTACAACGGTAATTCTGTTAATCCCTGCTTTAACTAGCAACAAAGAAATCACCGTACCAGATGTGACGGGCTATTCGGTAGAAGATGCTTTAAAAACATTACAAGATGCTGGATTTACCGTAGCAAGTGAGCAACAACAAACCGCATCTACAGAAATAGAAGTCGGAAAAGTGGTAAGAACTTCGCCACTTGCAAACACCAAAAGAACAGAAGGTACAGAAGTAACCTTATGGGTAAGTTCTGGTGACCCATCCATTACACTAGAAGATTACACAGGAAAGAATTACTTAGAAGTACAAGGAGCTCTAAAGGCTTTAGGTGTACAAGTGATTGTAGAAAAAAGAAATGTCGATATTGAAAAATATGAAGAAAATGCAGTCATCGAACAATCTCCTAAAGCCGGCGAAAAAGTTGCGGAAGGAGACTATGTAACACTTTATATTCCAAACTATGATGTCTATCCAGACTTTACAACAGGAAATTACACCTATGACGATGTAGTAGAATATTTAAAAGATTACAATGTAACAGTAAACAAACGAGAACAAGAAGATAGCGCTCATTCACCAGGAACTGTCATTGGCCAAAGTAGAGAAGCCGGAAGTTCCATCCAAAGTGGAGCATCGATTACGATTACAGTGGCTAAAACTCCAGAAGCGAGCAGTGGTAGCGACGAAGAGGATAATACAGAAAATTCGGGAAGTACCGATGGAGATACTACCGACAATTGTGGGGGATTATGTTAGAAGGAATTATTATTAAAAACATTTCCAATTGTTATACCGTAGCCGTGAAAGATAAAACTTATGATTGTGTTCCACGAGGAAAATTTCGAAAAGAAAAAAAGACACCCCTCGTGGGCGACCATTGCCTAATTGACGCAAAAGAACAATATATTTTAGAGTTATTACCTCGGAAAAATTGTCTTTCAAGACCAAGTGTAGCCAATACAGACTATGCTTTGATTGTTACGTCTTTAAAAAAGCCAGACTTTAGTTCTTTATTGCTTGATAAAGAACTTTCTTGCATTTTCCTAGCGAATATTAAACCGGTAATTTGTTTTACCAAAGAAGACTTACTAAAAGAAGAAGAAAAGAAAAGATATCTTACTCTTCGTTCCTATTACGAAAAAATAGGCATACCTTGTTTTTCCAACACCGAATTAGACGATTTAATAAAATTCTTACAAGGTTCTATCGTTGTTTTAACCGGACAAACTGGTGCAGGAAAAACAACAATATTAAATAAAATATCTCCAGAGTTAAACCTTAAAACAAACGAAATATCCACTGCATTAAATCGTGGCAAACATACAACAAGACATACAGAAATCCATGTCGTAAAAAATGTTTGGTTCTGCGATACTCCAGGATTTTCTTCGTTAGAACTCACAAATTACACGAAAGAAGAGATTAGAGACTCTTTTATCGAATTTCAAGAATATTCTTGTTACTACAGAGATTGCATGCACATGCGTGAACCAGACTGCGGTGTAAAGGACTCCGTAGAAAAAGGAGATATTTTAAAATCACGGTATGAAAATTATCAAAAAATCGTGAAAGGAGAATTACAATGAAAATATCCGTTTCCTTTTTAAAATCAAAGTTTTCCTTACAAGAAACCATAGAAAAAATCAACCAATCTACAGCAGATTTTATTCATGTCGATTTAATGGACGGAACCTTTGTCGCATCTAAGACAGAGAATGTGTTTGAAATATTAGAATGCTTGAAAAAGGCTACAAAACCTCTAGATGTCCACTTAATGATGGAAAAAGACGCATTACAAAACACCTTACAAGAAGTATATAAACTAAATCCGTATCGTCTTGCCATTCATAGTGAATTATCAAATACACTAGAGTTAATAGATGAAATAAAAACCCGTGGTATTCTATGTGGTCTTGCTGTAAATCCAGACACTACTATCGAAGAAATAAAAAACTATTTAAAAGATATTGATTTTGTATTAATCATGAGCGTATATCCTGGGCGTGGTGGTCAAGCATTCTTAGATAGTACGATTTCAAAATTACAAGAACTAAAAAAAATAAAAGAAGAACAAAATTTATCATTTGAAATTGCTATTGATGGTGGAATAAACAATGAAACAGTTTCCAAAGTAAAACCATACTGTGACACCTTGATTAGTGGTTCTTTCATTTGTATGAATGACGATTATAATAAACAAATAACCGAGTTGAAAAAAGTACCATAAAGTAATTTACAATATATATATTGCTAGCTTTAAAGATGGTCTAGTCCTTTAAAGCATTTTTAATAAAAACATTATCGAGAAACGAAAGGATAGCTTTATGAAAAAAGAGAATGCTTTAATCATCGTTCCAAGTGAAAAATTATTGGATGCTCCAGTATTTGAAAGAAAATTAAAAAAGGAAGAACGCCACATCAAATATATCAAAGAATTTTGTGATACTTATCAAAATCCAGATTTTGTTCCTGAAATGAATGATAACATCGCACCTATTTATCTATCACAATGTGGCCATTTAGTAATCAAAACAAGCCATGATGCAATGAATATCGCTGTATTTTATATCCCAGAAGAGCTTACCTTAAATGAACAAAAATGGATTGATGAAAACATTATGAAATATTATTCTTATGAATATACAGGTTTTAATTATTTTGATGGCAAAAAAAGAATTACTACAAGTAATTTTGCTACAGGTCTAGAATATAGGGACTTTCCAAAAACAAAAGTTACAATTACGGAGTAATAAGAACACTCCATTTTTTAATGCCTTCTGTTCTAATAATGTACTGTTCTTCAAGCTCTTTCATCTCTTTTTTATCAACAGTTAATCCT
>DVGF01000011.1 GCA_018712835.1 Candidatus Ventrenecus stercoripullorum | reverse complement strand
ACAAACACCAACTATAATATAGATAAAGAAGTTAGAAAGTTTGGAGAATTTTTAAGTTTAAAACTATCGATAGAAGAATTAAAAGAAAAATATAGAGGAGATGATAAGTATATGGATATCGCAAGAAAAGTCGAAAAGTTTATGAGAGATAACAATTTAGTACAATATTATGATTTAGAAGCAAGTCATAAGTATGAAGTAGAAGACTCTTTTAATACAGGAAAAAATGAAGGAATTCAAGAGGGAATTCAAAGAGGAAAAAATTATAATGTACCCATAAGAGTGGACACAATTAGAAGAAGGTATCCAATAAAATGGACATGCCAAGAAGGCATAGGAACCTTAATTGTAAACACAAAAATAGGGGTATTTTAATTTATTAACAACTCTTATGGTGTTAATATAATTATATACCATAGGAGGAGTTATGAAAAAATATACACAAAAACAAATTAAAGAATTGAAGGCTAATCCATATACTTTACAAGTGGATGATAAAAGAATATTTTTTACAATAGAATTTAAAAAAGTGTTTTGGACAAAGTATCAATCTGGAATGAGCCCTAGAGCAATCTTTAAAGAATTAAATTATAATCTCGATTACTTCGGCCAAAAACAAATAGATAGTATAGTTCAGAGGGTAAAAAAAGAAGCTTTGGCAGGAGAATTTACAGAAGGATATCAAAGATCTAAACGTATGAAAATAAAAGAACCAGAATTATTAAATCCTGAACAGACATTGCAACAGATGCAACATGAGATGCTATATTTAAGGCAGGAGGTCGAATTCTTAAAAAAAGTATTAAAGAAGGACAAGGATCCTTGATATTAAATGATAATACTAGTTATAAATTTCAAATAATATATGAAGTGATAAAAGCTGAAAATAATGTTCTATCAGTTTCAATGTTATGTGATATAGCAAAAGTATCTCGCTCAGGTTATTATAGATGGATTAATGCAGAAGAAAAGAGAAAAAAATTAGAAGAACGTGATAGAAAAGATTTTGAATTAATATTAATAGCATATCAGTATCGAGGATATGATAAAGGTGCTAGAGGCATTTATATGAGATTACTCCATATGAATCCGCCGATTATAATGAATGTAAAAAAGATAAGACGATTAATGAAAAAATATAATTTGTTTTGTCCAATAAGAAAAGCCAATCCTTATAGAAGAATGGCTAAAGCCCTGCAGACAAATAATGTGGCTGATAATATTTTAAATCGAGAATTTAAAGAGCATGGTCCGAGAATGGTATTGTTAACTGATATAACATATATTCCATATAGTAATACAAGATGTTATTTATCAACTATTTTAGATGCATTTACTAAAGAACTGCTTGCTTATGTGTTAAGTGAATCACTTGAGGTAGATTTTGTATTAGAAACAGTAAATATTCTTATAGAAAAACATGGTATATCTCTAAGTGCTCAAACATTAGTGCATAGTGATCAAGGATGTCATTACACTAGTTATAGTTTTATTCAAATATTAAAAGATAAAAATTTAAGACAATCCATGTCTCGTAGAGGAAATTGTTGGGATAATGCACCACAAGAAAACTTTTTTGGGCATATGAAGGACGAAATTGATGTAAGCGGTTGTAAAACATTTGAAGAAGTAAAGAAAATAATTGATGATTGGATAGATTATTATAATAGCGATAGATATCAATGGGATCTAGCTAAATTATCCCCATTAGAATTTTACAAATATATAACAACTGGAGAATATCCAATAAAAATTGGAAAAAGCAAAAAAATATAAATCCCTTCTTCTTAAAAATTAAAACTTGTCCTTGACAAAGGGTACATTTTAAATGAAGGGCGAAACGAAGGAAGAAATTATGAAAAAATTTCGATAGCTAAAAACTTACTAAAAGATCATTTAGATATCAATAAAATTATGCAATATACTGGACTTACGAAACAAGAGATTTTAGATTTGCAGTAGAATAAAAAAAGGGGAATTGAGGAATACATGGATATCGCAAGAAAAGTAGAAAAGTTTATGAGAGACAACAATTTAGTACAATATTATGATTTAGAAGCAAGTCACCAATATGAAATAAAAGACTCTTATGACACTGGAGTACGCGAGGGAAGAACATCTGGATTAGCGGAAGGAAGAAAAGAAGGACTTAAAACTCGAAGTGCTGAAATTGCTAAGAATTTATTAAATCTTAACATTGATATTCCTACTATTATGAAATCAACTGGACTTACGAGACAAGAAATCATGAAATTACAATAACATTGTTTTTTCTAAATTTATTGTAAAATTTTAGTCTAACTTAGGAGTTTTTTCTCCTTTTTTTGGGGATTTCTTTTATACTAGATATAGGTGGTCATATGAAAAAGAATTATTTATTAGTTGGAGTAATTGCTTTTGTCGTTGTTATTGGAGTTGTAGTTTTCCTTTTCTTAAGTCCTGATGATAGTGAAGATATTATTTATTCTGATGTTTTAGTTACTGATACGGTTGTTACTAGTTTATATGATATGGTAAATCCTAGTGATGATGTTGTTTCTTTATATGATTTATATCAAAGTGAAACTTTTACAAATGAGTATATTCTAGGGTGTGCGATTGTTATGTATTATAAAGATAATCCTGATACTAGTGGGGAGATTTCTTCTAATGATGTCGAGTTATACGTACAACGTATTTTTGGGAATATATCTTATGAAAATAGTTCTGGGTTTGTAGCAAATCCTTTGGTAAGTTCTTTTTCTTATGATGCAAACAGTGATACTTATCATTGCGCTTTAGCTGGTGGAGGAAGTAATACCGAGTCTATGGATCGAAAGATTGTGTCTGCTAAAAAGTCAGATACGGAATATATTATTACTGAAAAATCTATTGTTATTTCTGAAGATAATTTAGGAAAAGAAGAAGATGAGTATTCTTTGTCTATTTATGATGATGTTTCTCATACTAACTTACTTGATACGATATCTTTTTCTAGTAATAATCGACCGACTATTTCTATAGAAGATTATATAGAAGAGGCGTCTATTTATGAATATCATTTTGAATTTAATGGAGAGAATTTTATTTTTAAATCATTTGAAAAAGTGAATCTGTAAGATTCTTTTTTTCTTTTTCTGTATAATATGACCCCAATTATTTTTGGTTTTCCTTTTATTTCGTGATATAATCTCATTAAGAGAGATGGTGTATAAAGGATGAAGAAAATTATTTTAGTAGATGGTAATAATTTGTTGTTTCGTAGTTATTACGCGACTGCTTATTCCGGTAATTTGCTTAAAAATTCTAAAGGATTTCCTACGAATGCGTTGTATGGATTTGTGGGAATGATGAATAAAATTATTCATGAAGAACAACCAGAGTATATTGCTGTGGCTTTTGATATTGGTAAGAATTTTCGAAAAGAAAAATACGATTTTTATAAAGAAGGAAGAAAGAAGACGCCAGATGAACTTCATATGCAAGAGCCTTATGCAAGAAAGATACTTAAGGCTATGGGGGTCCCTTATTTTGAACTAGCTCCTTATGAAGCTGATGATATTATTGGAACTTTTGCTAAGATGGTGGAAGAGGATCCTGGTTTTATAGGAACGATTATTTCTTCGGATCGTGATTTGTTACAACTTGTCAGTCCTCAGTTGGAAATGAAATTGTTAAAGCAAAAGGATTATATTCGTTATGATGTGGAAAGTTTTAAGAAAGATTATGGAATAGAGCCAATAAGGATTATTGATTTAAAGGGACTTGCCGGAGACTCATCTGACAATATTCCTGGAGTACGAGGAATAGGAGAGAAAACTGCTTTAAATTTATTACATACTTATGGTTCTGTGGAAGGTATTTATGAGCATATTGATGAGATTAAGGGAAAGACTAAAGAAAAGTTAGAATTAGATCGTGATAATGCTTTTATGAGTAAAGAAATTGCAACAATTTATCGTGATGTACCATTAGATGTGAAAGATTTAGAGGATTTAAAATATGAAGAAAAAGATAGTCCAGAGCTATATGAAATTTATGAAGATTTAGAATTTTATTCTTTTATTAAAGGCCTTAAAAAAGAAAGTGTTGAAGTCGATATTGATTTTTTAGAAATTGAAGATGCTGTAGAAATAGAAGAGGCTAGTGAATATGCTTTTTATTTGGAATTAGATGGTTTTAATTATCATCAAGCAAACATTGTAGGAATGGGTGTTTCGACCAAAGAAAAAAATTATTATGTAAAACCAGAATGTATTTTAGATGTTTTGAAGTTTTTAGATGGGCATGTTTTATATACATATGATTATAAGAAGGATATTGTAGCACTTCATAAGATTGGGGGTAAGTGTCCTGTTGTAAATACTGATTTGATGATTAGTAGTGCACTTATTCAAGACGGTAGTAAGGACGATATTGCTTATTATATGGTTCCAAATGGGTATACCGTTTCCTTTTTAGAAGATGTTTATAAAAAGGGAGAAGTTCATGACGAGAAAATGCTTCGTGAGATTTGTCTTAAAAGTCGTTTTGTGTTTGATAGCCGCGATAGAGCTATTTTAGATTTAAAACGTGATGATATGTATGAATTGTTTACAAATATTGAAATGCCTTTAGCCCCTGTTTTGGCAGATATGGAAATTACAGGAGTTCGGGTGGATAAAAATGTTTTAGATGAAATGAAAGTAGATTTAAAGAGGCGTATTGATGTGTTGACTGGAGAAATTTATGAGTTAGCCGGTACGGAGTTTAATATTTCTAGTCCAAAGCAATTAGGGGAGGTATTGTTTTTAAAATTAGGACTTCCTGGTGGTAAGAAAACCACTAAGGGATATAAGACTGATATGAAAGTCTTACATAAGTTACGAGGAATGCACCCGATTATTGATAAAGTGTTAGAATACCGTAATGTTACAAAGCTTTATTCTACTTATATTGAAGGAATGGAAGCTTGTATTATGGAAGATGGTAAAATTCATACAATTTTTAAACAGAATTTTGCTAGAACGGGACGACTTTCTTCCACGGAACCTAATTTACAAAATATTCCTGTTCGAGATGAGGAAGGTAGAAAAATTAGAAAAGCATTTTTACCGTGTAATGATTATTTTTTGAGTGCAGATTATAGTCAGATTGAACTTCGAATACTTGCTCATATTTCAGGGTCTCGTGAATTACAGGAAGCATTTATTCAAGATGCAGATATTCATACTAAGGTAGCAGCAGATATTCATGGTATTTCTGAGAGTGAAGTTACGAAGAAAATGCGGAGTACGGCTAAAGCAGTTATTTTTGGAATTGTTTATGGTATTAGTGGGTATGGACTTGGTGAGAACTTAGAGATTAGTCCAAAGGAAGCAAAAGATTTTATTGAGAAATACTATGAACTTTATCCAGGTGTCAAGAAATATATGACTGAGATTGTGGAAGAAGCGAAGAAAGAGGGAGCTGTTCGGACGTTGTTTAAAAGACGAAGAGTTATTCCGGAGTTAGATAGTCCACAGTATATGGTGCGACAAATGGGCGAGAGAATTGCTCTTAATACGCCAATTCAAGGTACTAGTGCTGATATTATTAAGAAAGCAATGGTCGAGATTGCTAGAAAGTTTCAGGAAGAGAATATTCAAACAAAGATGGTTTTACAAGTACATGATGAACTTATTTTTGATGTTGTGAAAGAAGAAAAGGAAAAGGTAGAGAGTATAGTGAAAGATATTATGACTCATACGATTACGCTTTCTGTTCCTTTAAAAGTCAGTGCTGATTATGGTATAAATTGGTACGATACAAAATAAAATAGAGCAGGAGTGGTTGTATGATTAAAAATAAACCTGTGATTGGAATTCTTCCAACTTATAATTTAGTGAATGACGCGAATGATCCTTATCAAGACCGGGCAAGCTTTGTTCGTATGTATGAAGAGAAAATTTATGAGTGTGGAGGAATTCCGATTGGTCTTCTTCATCAAAATATGTATGATTATTTGCCTCTTTGTGATGGGTATTTATGGCCGGGCGGCTCTAAAGTATGGCCAGACTTCTTTCTTGTTTTAGAGGATGCTTTAAAATACAAAAAGCCTGTTCTTGGAGTGTGCTTGGGACTACAGGCAATAGGAACTTTCTTTAATTTGAAAGAAACAAAAGAAAAGCACCCAGAAAAATCTTTAGAAGAAGTAAAACAGTTTTTAAAAGATACAGATCATTATTTAAAACAATTAGAAGATGCTTCTTTGCATAATCATTATGTTACGAAAGATGTGGAAACACAAGAAGCGGCTCGTCATCTTATTCAGTTAAAAAAAGATACTTTGCTTTATAAGATTATGGGACAAGAGAAGGTTAATGTTGTAAGTCTTCATAGTTTTATTCTTCCTTATGCTTCTCATGATGTTACTGTTTCTGCAACTAGTGAAGATGGGGTAATTGAAGCAATAGAGTATATTAAAGACGGAGCTCAGATATTAGGGGTTCAATATCATCCAGAATTAGAAAGTAGTAGTGAATTATTTTCATGGCTTGTGGATGCAAGTTATCAGAAAACGATGTTTTTGGTAAATAAACAAAATCCAATTCCTGATAGTTATTCTCCTAATATATCCCTGTATCAATCAGAATATCCAAGATGTGGTGAGGAAAGTAATTTAAGTGAAAGTGTAATGTATTCGTGGATACAACTTCGTGATTTTATGAGAAGTCGTGGATTTTATATTGATGTGGAGAGTGCTTATCGGAGTACTGAAATGCAAAGACAGATTTATGAGGATAATAAAGCAAAGTATGGAGAAGAGCACGCTAGTATATTCGTGGCATGTCCAGGATATTCGGAACATGAGACAGGACTTGCTATTGATGTCTGTATGAAAATTGGCGAAGAGTGGATTAATGAGTTTGATGAGAGACTTCATGCTTGCTATCAACTTTTGCATCAAGTATGTGCCGATTATGGTTTTATTTTAAGATATCCTAAAGGGAAAGAAGAGATTACAGGATACCATTATGAGCCATGGCATTTAAGATATTTAGGTTCTTCACGGATTGCTTTGGATATCATGAAAAGAAAATTAACCTTGGAAGAATATTATCAAGAGAGATTTAAAAATATCTAAGAACGAAAGATGTGTAAATTCGTTCTTTTTTTCTTCTTTTTTTTTTAGTATAATAATATAAGAAAGTGGATGGTTTCATGAATAAAAAGGGTTTTGTTTTTATAGAAACAATTGTAGTAACAGCTATATTACTAGCGTCTTTGGTTCTTGTTTATTCTTTGTTTGTATCGTCTAATAATAACGAAACAAGAAGACTTAGATACGATGATATGAATAAGTTGTATCAAACTTATTATTTAAAACAATATTTAGAGAGTTTTGAGTTAGATACGTTAAAGGCTAGAATTAATGATACGACATTTTATCAGAACATTTATCCAGGACAAAGTGATTTGTTTGGAGCTGCCTATAATGGGGAGAAGAAATTTTTTGAAAGTTTATGGAGTGATTTACATATTCAAACTGTGTTACTTACTACATATGATGTTTCTAAAATTACGGAGTGTGATAGTGATTCGACGGCAGCACTTTGTGCCAATACTAATTTAATGACTTATTTAAGAACGCTTGATAATGATGAGTTTGATGGGTATCGTTTGATTGTTGAGTTTGCTTCTAAGCAGTCTGGGGAAGCTTGTACAACTACGGCAAATTGTTTTTACTACTATGCGAATGTAAAGGTAGGTGCTTAATATGAATAAAAAAGGGTTTACGTTACTTGAAGTGATTGTCAGTGTTGCTTTGATATCGATTGTAATGCTTTTGTTATTTCAATTGTTACTTGATATGCAATACGAATCGAACCATGCTTCTTATGCCAAAGCAAATCAAGTAAATAGAGCAACTGTGATTGAAACAGTAGAAGATGATTTGATGAACCATACACTTACTAGTGTACCTACTGTTGTAACTAATGGAGACCGAAAAGAAATTACTTTAAATTTTCAAGAATTTTCGAAAACAATTCGTGTTGCTACGGACCGCATTACTTATGATAGTGAGACTTGGCTTTTAGAAAAGGATAATGATGATACTTATATTGATTTAGACCAAATTCGGATTGAAACGTCTACGACACGAGATAATTGTTCTTATATTTTAAATGTAGATATTAACGGGGATGGTGTGTGTGATGCGAATTGCGAAATTACACAAGATAATCGTGTGATTATTGATCCTGATACAGTTAATGAAACTTATAAAGATTGTCCATCTTATCAAATGTTACGGATTGTTATTCCGGTTGTTGTAGATGGAGAAGATGAGAATATTATTGACGATTTTGAATTCTTTTATATCGGGTTATAATTTATTTTAGGGGGAATTTGTATGCAAGATGAAGTTATGAAAGAAACTTCTTTTCTTGAAGTAGAGAAGTATATTTTAGAAAAAAATTATCGAAAGGCTTTGCAAGCTTGTTATGATGGTCAATTGCTAGAGGATGCATTTTATGGAGAAAAGTTAAGACAACTGCCTATAGAAAATACTAATTTTTATGTGTATGCATTGGTAAAGCAGTTGAAAAATGTAAAGGAAAAAGATTTAGAGTCAGCATTGGTTCGTTGTGACCAGGAATTTGTGAAAACAGAACCAAGAGTGCAACTTATGAAAGTAAAAATTCTTGTTCGTTTAGGATATTTTGATGAGGCGATTGTGATATGTAATCAATTTGTAGGGCATGAAGGTTTTTTCTTGCAGAAATTGAGATGTCTTTTTCAAAAAAAGCAATATGATGAAATTTTAGAATTAACAAGTGATACACGTTATCAAAAGGATTTTTATGTAGAAGAGTATCGGATTAAGGCATTGATTAAGAAAAGAGAATTTACCACAGCGATGGAAGAAATTAAAATGTCGCCAGTGTCTAATCATGCTGTTATTCAGTTTTGGAATAATACATTGCAAAGTTATTTTTCGTTATATGAGGTTTATCAGAATACAAGTGAGAAAAAGAAAGATTATTTTTTTCAAGGATTAGAAGATATTTTGGTTGGAGAAGAAGCTTCTAAAGAAGGGAATAGTCAATGTCTTTATTACGAGAGGGTGTTACTTTCCAGTGCTTATTGTGACTCTGTTCATGAGGCAAAACCTAAGGCTTTGTTAGAAGAAGTTGCAACGTTGTTTTCCCTTTCTTTAGAGGAGAAAAGAAGATTGAAGAAGAAACAGGTTTCAGTAGATTTTGTATTTTATTTTCAGCTTCTTGTGAGGGTGAGTCAGAAGTATCAAGAAGTTTTAGAACAAGTTTATGCTTTGACTGCAAATGGGCTTATTGATGAGGCTTCATCTTTGGTATTACTTTATAAATTAGACCAAGACTCGCCATCACTTTTAGAAAGTATTTCTGGTTGTACTTGTTTTATAAAACTTTTAAAAGAGAAGAGGTAAACACTCTTTTATTTTAAACGTTTGTATGGTATTATTAATACGGTGGTATTATGTATAGTTATATAAAAGGAATTGTGAAGGAACAAGAGTCAAACTATATTGTTTTAGATAATCAAGGTATTGGATATCAAATTTTTGTGGCAAATCCTTTTTCTTTTCCTTTGGATGAGGAAGTTAAAGTGTATATTTATAGTCATATTAAAGAAGATGAACATTCTTTGTATGGATTTTTAATCAAAGAAGAAAAAGAATTGTTTTTAAAACTTTTAAATGTGAAGGGTGTTGGGCCTAAACTTATTATGCCGATGCTTGCAACGGGAAGTGTTACGGGAATTATTGATGCGATTGACCGAGAAAATATTTTGTATTTGAAGAAATTTCCTAAGGTTGGCGATAAAGTTGCCAGACAAATTATTTTGGATTTAAAAGGAAAGCTTGCTAATGTCGGGGATACACCAGCAATTGGTGGCTTTGATGAGCTTGTAAGTGTGTTAGAAAGTCTTGGCTATAAAACCAATGATATTAAAAAGATTTTGCCACATATGGATGCAAGTTTACCGATAGAAAGTCAAGTAAAAGAGGCATTAAAACAATTATTAAAGTAAAGGAGGTTTCGTTATGGATGATGAAAAAATCATGGATGCGGAAGAACAAGAAGGCGATCAATTTGAACGGAATATTCGACCACAGAGTTTAAAAGAGTATGTGGGGCAAGAAGAAATTACGGGGAATCTAAAAGTGTTTATTGAAGCCAGTAAAATTCGTAATGAGTCTTTGGACCATGTTCTTTTATATGGACCTCCAGGACTTGGAAAAACGACACTTGCTCATATTATTGCGAATGAGCTTGGCGTTAATATTAAAACAGCTAGTGGTCCTTCGATTGAGAAAAGTGGGGACTTGGCCGCGGTTTTGTCGACACTGGAACCAGGCGATGTGTTGTTTATTGATGAAATTCATCGGATGCCTAAATTTATAGAAGAAATTTTATATCCAGCTATGGAAGATTTTGAAATGGATTTGGTTTTAAATAGTGATGGGAAAAGTAGAAATATTAAAATAGATTTGCCTCCTTTTACTTTAGTTGGGGCTACGACAAGAGCAGGAGATATTTCGGCACCTTTGAGAGACCGGTTTGGAATTGTTTCGAAGCTTCAGTATTATAGTGAAGATGAACTTTGTCGTATTGTTAATCGAACAAGTCGTGTTTTAGAAATGCCAATAGATGAGGATGCGGCGAGGTTGATTGCTAAACGTTGTCGAAAAACTCCGCGTATTGCTAATCGTCTTTTTAAACGAGTTCGGGACTTTGCTTTAGTAGGGAGTTATGAAAAAATCACATTAGAGCTTGCTGATAATTCTTTAAAACGATTAAAAGTGGATGAGTACGGACTCGATTCTGTGGATATTGAATATTTGACAAGTTTAATTACAAAGTTTAATGGTGGTCCAGTTGGTGTAGAGACCATTGCTACTAGTATAGGTGAGGAAGTATCGACTATTGAAGATGTTGTAGAACCATTTTTATTACAGGAAGGCTTTATTAAAAGAACTCCTAGAGGAAGAATGGCTTGTGAAAAAGCTTATGACCATTTAAAAATTGATCATATGGGCTCTTTATTTTAAAGGTGCGTTATGAAAACACAAGTAAAACGACCAGATGGTGAAGTGGTTGAACTGTATTATTATGAATTAGAAGAATTTTGTAAAGAACAAGTAAGGCTTTATATTCATGATACGCGACTTTCTTTTGCTCAATTGTTAGAAAGAGAAAAGGAATTTTTAGAATTTGCTAAGCAATATCAAACTTTTTCTCCATATTTTGATTTTGTTTTTACGAAGATGTCTTATACTCTTTTTCAACCTTATTTTATCCGTAATAGTGTTCTTTTTTATCATCCGGTAGAGAAGTGTTATTATGTAGAGTATTTGGGAGAGGAAAATGAGTTAGATATTTATGACCGTTATGTGTTTCGAAACCCTTTTCTTCCTCTTAGTAGAGAAGAAAGTATTCAGCGTGGAAAGATAGTGGATATTACGGATATTCCTGAATGCTTTATTAGTGAAGAATTGGAATTATTAACTACATCTAGTGTCCTTGAACGTCATAATGCTTGGGCGAAGCTGTGGCTTCATAATTTGTTAATTTCTCGTAAAGATGTCTGTCAGTATTTGCTTATGAGAAGTGAGCATGATGATGGAGTGATTTATACTGATCAAGGCTCTTTATTATTGCATTATTATCCGTGGATTCGTTTTGGAAAGATTGGACACCCAAGTTTTGGAGATTGTTATGTGGCAATTTATCATAGTAAGAAAATAAATCATAAGCAGGCCAAATTATTACGAGAGTTAAAAAGAAAAGGTTTATTAAATCCGGCAATGTGTGAGGATATAAGGTAGGAGGTAAGAATGAACCGATTGATTATTGTGGTTGGACCGCATGGTGTTGGCAAGACTCGTTTGACTGATTATCTGCGAGACCATATAGAAAGTTGTAATTTATACCGTTTATCCGGTCAACCAGAGAAAGGAATAGATGGACTTACTAAGAGTGTTCATATGTATGAGGCATTGTTTACTTATTTAGGGCTAATGAAGGATGTCTCAGTCACTCTTTTGTTTGATAGCTTTTTTATGACGGAAGAAGCAATGTGTGAAATCCAGGATAAAGTATATTCTTTTCATGATGCTTATCAAACGTTTTGTGAACGGTTAAATGCTTTGCCTTATGATATTTACTATTTTAATTTGTATTTAAATGATACTAGTTTGTATCAAGAGAGGATAGCATCTAGAATGCATCATAAATATTTTTCTATCAGTTCTCATCATAGCATTACTTTACAAACTATCTATCAAAGAATTAGTGATGAATTAAAGGAACAAGAACACATCAAAGTGTTTGATATTCCGATGGATGATTTTCATGTATCTTATCAAAAAATTGATGAAATATTAGAAGTTAGGAGGGAAGAGGTATGAGTACTGAAGATTTTAATTATGATTTGCCAGAGGAATTGATTGCTCAGACACCACTAAAAAATCGTAGTGACTCGAGACTGCTTGTGATGGACCGTGACAGTGGAGAATTAGAACATAAACATTTTAAAGATATTATTGATTATCTTAATCCGGGAGATGTTTTGGTTATCAATGATACAAAGGTTATTCCTGCACGGTTAATTGGAGAAAAGAGTGAGACACACGCGGTGATTGAACTTCTTCTTTTAAAAGAACTTGGAAATGATGATTGGGAATGTCTATCTAGGCCTTTTAAGAGACTACATGTTGGAACCAAAGTCTCATTTGGTAATGGTCTTTTAGAAGCAGCCGTGGTAGAAAAGAAAGAAGAAGGAATTGTTCATGTGCATTTTTCGTATCAAGGAATATTTTTGGAAATTTTGGACCAATTAGGAGAAATGCCTTTGCCTCCTTATATTCATGAGAAATTGGAAGATAAAGATCGTTATCAAACAGTCTATGCGAAAAATCTTGGGAGTGCGGCAGCACCTACGGCAGGGCTTCATTTTACGGACGAGTTACTAGAACAGATTAAAGAAAAAGGTGTGATTATTACAAATGTTACATTGCATGTTGGACTTGGTACGTTTCGTCCAGTAGAAGTAAGTGATGTCACGAAGCATCACATGCACAGCGAGTTTTATCAAATGAGTGAAGAAACTGCGGATATTTTAAATAACGCTAAAAAGGAACATCGTCGAATTATCGCGGTTGGTACGACTTCTACGAGAACTCTAGAAACTATCATGCATAAGTATCATCAGTTTGTGTCATGTCAAGGAAATACGGATATCTTTATCTATCCAGGATTTGAGTTTCAAGCGATTGATTGTTTGATTACTAATTTTCATTTGCCAAAGAGTACTTTAGTTATGCTTGTCAGTGCTTTTTCTTCTAAGGAGAATATACTCCATGCTTATGAAGAGGCGGTGAAAGAAAAATATCGTTTTTTCTCTTTTGGAGATGCGATGTTTATTGAAAGGAAATGAGTATGAAGGATTTTGGTAAATATTTAGTATGGGCCATTCCAAATAGAGAAGATTTAGAGAAAAATTTAGAAGAAAAAGTATATGCTATAGAATATGATGGAATGGGGCAAGAACATCGAGAATTCTTAGAAAAATTTGTGATTGCTCACAATCTAGATCATAAGGGCGAGGAAAGGGACATGTAGATTACGCTATGACATTAGCAGAGAATGGTATTACAGTGGGCATGAATTCTGGAATTAAAATTGATGGAAAATATTCCTCTATGATATTTTTGAATGAAAATTTAAGTGAATATCAAGTCGAAGTGTTGGAGTCTCAAAGAGATGTTTTTGATAAGGAGTTTCATCATAGTTTCTCTTTGTTTCCAGTTATGGTCTATAGTTCCGATGTTGTAGATTACCGGAGTATAAGTCCGAATTTGAGAGACTTGAACATTGAAGCAATTATTCATCAAAATCCAGATTATTTTGATGGTCAAAAATTATTGTACCAGCATTTGAGTCGGATTTGCTCACGTGGCTTTAAAAGATAACGTTTGAAAAGTTAGGAAGTGAATTATGTTAGAATTTCAAATAGAAAAAAAAGAACAAAATACTAAAGCACGATTAGGAAAGATTGTATATAATGGCAAAGTTTATGAAACTCCAATGTTTATGCCAGTTGGTACTCAGGCGACCGTGAAGACTCTAAGTCCAGAAGAAGTGAAAGATACTAAGGCAGGAATTATTTTAGCAAACACGTATCATTTATGGTTAAGACCAGGAGATGAGATTGTAAGGGATGCTGGCGGGCTTCATAAATTTATGAATTATGATGGACCAATTCTTACGGACTCAGGAGGATTTCAAGTATTTTCTTTAGCTAATCCAAAGGATATTACCGAAGAAGGTGTTCATTTTAAAAATCAATATAATGGAGATAAATTATTTTTGACACCAGAAAAGAGTATTCAAATTCAAGAGAATTTGGGTAGTGATATTGTAATGAGTTTTGATGAGTGTCCACCGGCAAGTGCATCTTATGAGTATTTAAAACAAAGTGTTGAAAGAACTATTCGTTGGGCAAAACGTGGTAAAGATGTTTTTAAAGGGAATAATCAACTTTTATTTGGAATTGTTCAAGGTGGGGCTCATGAGGATTTGAGACGTATGAGTGCGGAAAGTCTTGTGGAAATCGGTTTTGACGGGTATTCGATTGGTGGTGTAGCAAATGACCATGAGTCGAAAGAAGATATGTATAAAGCGTTTGAGTATTCTACGAAATATTTACCAGAAGATAAGATGCGTTATGCGATGGGAATTGGTGAACCCATTGATTTGGTAGAAGGAGTTATTCGCGGGATTGATTTATTTGATTGTGTTTCACCAACACGACTTGCAAGACACGGACATGCTCTTACGAAGTACGGAAAAATTAATTTAAAGAATGCAAAATATAAAACTGATTTTACACCGATTAGTGATTCTTGTGATTGTTATGCCTGCAAGCATTATACTAAAGCTTATATTAAGCATTTAATCGCTGCTGAGGAAACTTTTGGACAAAGATTGTTATCTATTCATAATATCCGGTATTTAATTTCTTTAATGGAAGAGATCAGAGAGGCAATTCGAGAAGATAGATTGTTAGAATTTAGAGAAACGTTTATTGAGGATTATTATGGGAAAAATACTAAGTAGTCGAAATGTCATTGTCTTTACTATTTTAGCCATTCTAGTTTTATTAGTAGGTGGAACAATTTGGAAAGTACGAAGTGACTCTATGAATAGAAGTTTAACGGTTGTTAGTAAAAGAATAACGGAAGGATTTCAAGAATGTCAGTTTGATGATGTATGTAAGAGTGATGAAATTACTTTGGGAGAATTAATTCGTTTAGGGTATGCAGAAGAAGAAGTAAATCCCGAAACGAAACTATATTATAGTCATGACTCTATTGTTAGAAAAGATGGAGAGTCTTATATATTTGAAGGCGTGTCATAACGTCTTTTTTTAATTTGGAAGTTTAGACTACTTTTTTTTGTTAATACCAATCATCGAACCTAAAGTACTAGAAAGAATTAAGACAACGTAGTAGATAAAACGCTCTAAAGAAAAGCCGGTGCGATAAAATAGTAAATTGATAACAATTAATACTAAAATTAAAGAACCACCTATTTTTAGACCTTCTAAGTATCCTTTCTCTGTAGCTACACGACCAAATTGTAATCCAATGAATCCAAAAATTAATACCATTCCTATCATAATCATAATATCAGAGCCTTTCGTATATAAGATATTTGCAACATTAAATAATGAAACTAGGAAGGATAACACTAGGATACAAAGAAAAAAGATACCAATTGTTTTGCCATATTTTTTTAGAGTTTTCATATTATCACCTAATAAACTATATGAAGTGATTAAAAAAATAGAATTCTCACCATAATAAAAATAGGTGATTATATGGGCGAATTATGGATTGTGTTATTTCGAACAGTATTTTTCTATTTTTTTATTGTTTTGTTATATCGTATTATGGGAAAAAGAGAGATAGGACAATTGGGGATTATTGATTTGATTGTCTCTATTTTGATGGCAGAGTTGGTAGCAATTTCGATTGAGAATACAAATGAGTCTTTAATGCAAACCGTTATTCCGTTACTTGTGTTAGGAGGACTTGAAATTTTACTTGCCTTTGTAAGCATCAAGTCTAGACGTTTTCGTAGTTTTTTTGACGGAAAGCCATCGCTTATTATATGTAATGGAAAAGTAAATTATAAAGAGATGATACATCAAAGATATAGTATGGATGATTTGCTTTTAAGTTTAAGGCAAAAGAGTATTAGGGATATCAATGAAATTGAATATGCTTTTTTAGAACCTAATGGAAAATTGTCAATTTTTAAATATAATTTTTTAAGAATGAAAACTAGTTATCCGATGCCTTTAATATTAGATGGAGAAGTAAATAAGAAAACGTTAAATTATTTGAAAAAAGATAAGTATTGGCTAGAGAATGAATTAGCTAAGAAAAATCTGGAATTGGAAGATGTTTTCTATGCGTTTTATCGTAAGAAAAAAATATTTTTAATTCGTAAGAGTGAATTATAAGATGAGTTATCCTAATTGGATGGCTTTTTTTTGTAAAATTTTTAGAATAGAAATAATTCGACAAGTTTTGCTTTTGTTTTTTGTTATGTTGTAGTGGGTGATGTTCATGAAAAATAAACTGATTGTTGTACTTTTAGCTATTTTCATAGGTGGAATTCTTGCTTTTTTTACTTTTTCACGATTAGAGACGAGGGAAACTACTGAAGATTATATTACATTAACGGTTTTACAAACAGGGGTTTTTAGTGAATATGAAAATGCTTTAGAACAGAAAGAAAGTTTAGAGAATGCAATTATTTTGCAGGATAATGGGATGTATCGAGTGATTGTAGGGGCATCTATGAACCAAGAAGGGTTATCGAAAATTGAGAAAATTTTAAATACCCAGAATATTCATTATTATAAAAAAGAACTCACTGTTTTGGAAAGTGATACAGAGTTGTTTTCTAAGTATAATTTGTTACTTGAACGAGCGAGTAGTGATGAGTCTGTGTTACTACTTAACGAGAAAATATTAGAAAGTATGGAGATATCATGAGTTATTTAATTAAGGATTTACCACTTGATGAGAAACCACGTGAAAAGGCTAAAAAATATGGATTTCAAACGTTATCTAATGTGGAGTTGTTATCTATTTTGATACGGTGTGGTAGTAAAAATTGTTCGGTAAAAGAGGTAGCTCAAGATATTTTGCATTCTGTTGGAGGGCTTTCTGGATTAAGGGATATTCGAGTATCTAAGCTTTCTAAGTTGTATGGTGTTGGGGAAGTAAAAGCAATTACCTTGCTTGCTGCTGTCGAACTTGGAAGAAGACTTAGTGCTCCGGATGAGAAAGAAAAAATACAGATTAATGAAAGTAAGAAAGTCTTTTTGTATTGTCAATCACGGTTTGCTTTGGAAAAGCAAGAGAAACTTTTAGTGTTATTTTTAGATCCACGAAATTACATATTGGAAGAGAAAGTGATTTTTCAAGGAACTGCTGACCAAAGTTTCATTCATCCACGGGATATTTTTCAAGAAGCAGTTTTGGTGAACGCGGTCAAAATTATCTGTGTTCATAATCATCCATCTGGTAATGCAAGTCCTTCCTTGGCAGATGAACTAGTTACTAAGAAAATTTATGATGCAGGATTGTTACTTGGAATACCGCTTGTCGATCATGTGATTATCGGTAAGAATGACTATTATAGTTTTTTAGAACATAGGAAAGGTGGATTTTAAATGAAAAAATATACATGGTACATTGTTTTGTTTTTTGTGTTTTTGATATTTTTTTATGTAAAAGATTATCTTTATTCTTTTTTGTTATCACGGGATGACTTTTTAGAGACTACTGTTGTTTTAGAAAGTGATTATCAGAATTTAAAGAATGATTATGATGCGTTAGTGCAAACAAACGAGCTTTGGGATACGACATCGGATGAGTTTATTACTACGAAAGTAGTTCTTCGTGATCCTTATGTTTTTATGGATAAGATTACAATTTTAAAGGGAAGTGAACAAGGTATTACAATCGGTGACGTTGTGATAAACCAAGATGGTTATGTTGGGAAAATAGTGAGTACTTGGAAAAACTCGAGTCAAGTGGAACTTTTAACGAACCAAAATACAGAACTTTCTGTGAGAATAGGGAATAGTTATGGTATTTTAAAGCGAGAAAACGAAGAACTTTTCGTAAGTGATATTATAAGCAAAGAAACAATAGAAGAGGGGATGACGGTGTATACTTCTAATTATACAGATATTCCAGGAGATATTGTTGTGGGGGTTGTGAGTGAAGTAAAATCAAATGCACTAGAGCAAGTTTTAAAAGTAACACCCAGTGTTGATTTTCAAAATCTTAATTATGTGTTTGTGAGGAAAAAGGTTGTCTATGATTAATTGGAATGTTTTTTTGCCTACGACTTTTTTTCTGACATTTATGATTTTAAAAAAAGAACATCGACTTCCTTTTTTGCTGTTTGCTGGGTTATTTTTAGATAAAATTGTTTATGATTTACCCTTTTTGAATACGGGATTACTTTTCTTCTTTTTTTGTTTGTCCGTTGTATTTCGGAAAAGAGATCATTTAAATTATAGTATTTTTCAAACAGCAGTGTTTACTTTGCTCTATTATCTTTTTTGGATGGTAGTGCTTCAGAAAAATTTGGTTGTGCCGTTCTTTTTTGCTCTCGTATGGAATGTATCGTTTACAATTTTGTTTTATCAAAAAGAGAAAATAAAATTAAAGTAACAAAGAATTGAAGTAGGGAATATATGTATTGTATAAAATACAATATTTCAGAAAAAAAGAAGATTATATCTTGACTTTTATTAAGAAATGACAAATAATATTATGCGTTATTTTAAAAATTTAAAAATTATGTTATGATATTTATAAGAATAGGAAAATAGGTGGGAAATATGAAAAAAAGAGTAGATATTTTTAGTATAGCAAATTTTTTCTTAAGTATTGTGGATAGAGAGTCGGGTAGTTCGATTACGCCATTAAAATTACAAAAAATTTTGTATTATGCACAAGGGTATTATTTAGCTAAAGAAAATAGACCATTGTTTAAAGAAGATTTTGAGGCATGGGCACATGGACCTGCAAATCCTGGTATATATGATAAATATAAAGATTATGTTAGTAGTGCAATTGATGCTCCAGAAGATAAAGATATTCCTGTGCTTGAGGATAAACTTGTTGATTTTTTATATTCTATTTGGAATACATTTGGAATATATGATGGTAAATATTTAGAAAGTTTAACTCATCAGGAAACGCCATGGATTGAAGCAAGAAGAGGATATCAGCCTGGAGAAAAATGTAGTGTAATTATAAAAAAAGAAAGTATGAAAAAGTTTTTTCAATCGGAACCGTACAATGTCTAATAAGAAAAATCTTGCTAATATAAATGAAACAAGAAGTGAAAGCACTGATGATAAATTCTGTACACTAAAATTTTCTATGTGTGACAGTAAGTATCCAATGCATGAATTAAATTCTAACGAAATAAAGGAGTTTGTTTCTTTTGCTAAAAAAATTGAAAAAATTCAATGGAAAAATATTAAACAAGTTCCTGGATTGCGTTATGAAGTACTACATAATTTTTCAAAGCCTGATAGTATATCAAAAGATGTTACAATTCGATCTATGAGATTATCTCAAAAATTTAGAATTATTGGATATAGAGAAGGAGAGTATTTCTATATTGTTTGGTTTGATAATAAACACGAAACCTGTTAAGTTTTTATTATAGGAGATGGAATAAAAGAAAATCCTTATTTAATTGGATAAGTTAATAAAGTAGGGTGATTTTTTTGTTGACGTCTTTGATAAATTTTTCTTCTTTTAGGTTTTTTAGTTCACGCATTAAAGCACTGCGGTCTACGGCTAAATAGTCAGCTAAATCTGTATAAGAATAATTCAAATTAAAGGTTTTTGAATTATTTTTTTTTGCTTGTAATTCAAAATAAGCAAGTAATTTATTACGGATACTTCTGGTGGTTAATAATTCAATTCTTTCGTTTCTTTTAGTTAATATGTGATTGATGACATGGACAAAGTTATTTAAAAATTGTAGAGCTAATCGGCTACTTTCTGATTTTTCAATGATTTCTTCATAGTTTATAAATGTTACAGTACAATCTGTGATGGATTCTACAGAAAGTTCACTGAAATCACTTTCGACAAACATGTCTGAGAATATATCGCCTTCATTGATTTCGTCTAATATGGTTCTTTCTCCTGTGTATTCATATCTTATCATTCGGGCACGGCCAGTTTCCACAATTCCAATAACATTTCTTTTTCCCATGGAATAGGAAATCATTTGATTTGCGCGATATTCGATAGTTTTTGCTGACAATACATTGTAAAGTATACGTCTAGATTTTTCATCAAAATTTTTATAAATCTCCGGTATTACTGGCACTTTTACCACCTCATATTTTCTAAAATGATTATAATGTAATTTTGTTGCATTTGCAACATACAAACCTTAAAAAATTCGTTATGATTGGTTCGTAGGTTAGAAGGAGAGTTGAAAAATGAAAGTTATTAAACGTGATGGTAAAATCGTTGATTTTGATCGCGAGAAAATAAGAATTGCTATTGGGAAAGCCAATGTATGCGTAGAAGAAGAAGATCGCGTCAGTGATATTCAGATTGAAAATATTATTAAATATATCGAAAAACTAAATAAAAAAAGAATTTTAGTAGAAGATATTCAAGATATTATAGAAGAAAAATTAATGGGATTAAAAAAGTTTAAACTTGCTAAAGAATATATTACTTATCGGTATACAAGAGCTTTGGTAAGAAAATCAAATACAACGGATGAGTCTATTCTTAGCTTGATTAGAAATTCCAATAAGGAACTTGCTGAAGAAAATTCTAATAAATGTACGACACTTGCAAGTACTCAAAGAGATTATATTGCAGGGGAAGTGTCTAGGGATTTAACAAGAAGAATTTTACTTCCTGAAAAAATTAGTAAAGCTCATGATGAGGGTATTTTACATTTTCATGATGCTGATTATTTTATTCAACCTATTTTTAATTGTTGTTTGATTAATATTGGGGATATGCTTGATAATGGTACTGTTATGAATGGAAAGATGATTGAGTCACCAAAGAGTTTTCAAGTTGCTTGTACTGTTACTACACAAATTATTGCTGCAGTAGCCTCTAATCAGTATGGTGGACAATCTGTTGATTTATCTCATTTAGGAAAATATGTAAGACTTACTAAAGAAAAGTTTTATCAGCAAATAGAAGATGATATTAAGAAAAAACTTACAAAAGAAGAAATTGATGAAATGGTTATGGACCGTTTGAAAAGTGAAGTGAAAGCTGGTGTTCAAACGATGCAATATCAAATCAATACTTTGATGACAACAAATGGTCAAGCTCCGTTTGTAACATTATTTATGCATTTAAAAGATGATGATGAATATATTGAAGAAAACGCGATGATTTTTGAGGAAGTGATTCGTCAGAGGTTAGAAGGAATTAAGAATGAAAAAGGTGTATATGTTACACCAGCATTCCCAAAACTTGTGTATGTTTTAGATGAAAACAACTGCTTAAAAGGTGGTAAATACGATTATTTGACACGTCTTGCTATTAAATGTTCCGCTAAGAGAATGTATCCAGATTATATTAGTGCGAAAGAAATGCGTAAGAATTATGAAGGAAATGTCTTTAGTCCTATGGGATGTCGTAGTTTCTTATCGCCATGGAAAGATGAAGATGGAAACTATAAGTTTGAAGGAAGATTTAATCAAGGAGTTGTTTCTATTAATCTTCCACAAGTGGCTATTGTTGCGGAAGGAGACGAAGATAAGTTCTGGAGTTTATTAGACGAAAGACTTGAGTTATGTAAAGAAGCTTTGTTGTGTCGTCATGAAGCTCTTCTTGGAACAACTAGTGATATTTCCCCAATTCATTGGCAATATGGGGCAATTGCAAGACTTAAAAAGGGTGAAAAAATTGATAAGTATTTGAATAGTTATTATTCAACGATTTCTCTAGGTTATATTGGAGTATATGAAACAACGAAGTTAATGAGAGGTGTTTCACATACAGATCCAAAAGGAGAGGAGTTTGCTTTAAAATTAATGCATCATTTACGTGATAAAGTAAATACTTGGAAGAAAGAAACTGGACTTGGATTTGCTTTATATGGTACTCCTGCAGAAAGTTTGTGTTATCGTTTTGCAAGAATTGATAAAGAAAAGTTTGGTACTATTAAAGATGTTACAGATAAAGGATATTATACAAATAGTTATCATGTAGATGTTCGGGAGAAAATTGATGCATTTACGAAATTTAAATTTGAAAGTCAATTCCAACCAATTTCTAGTGGTGGCTGTATCTCTTATGTAGAAGTACCTAATATGGAACATAATTTAGAAGCTATGGAAGAAGTTGTAAAATTTATTTATGACAATATTCAATATGCTGAATTTAATACGAAGAGTGATTATTGCCATGTTTGTGGATATTCTGGTGAGATCCTTGTGAATGACGACTTAGAATGGGAATGTCCAAATTGTCATAATAAAGATAAAAATAAAATGAATGTAACAAGAAGAACTTGTGGTTATCTTGGAGAAAATTTCTGGAATGTTGGTAAAACAAAAGAAATTAAAGCTCGTGTTACTCACTTGTAAGAGGTTCTTATGTATTATGCAGATATTAAAAATTATGATGTAGCAAATGGAAAGGGTGTGAGGGTATCCTTATTTGTAAGTGGATGCCCCCATCATTGTCCAGGATGCTTTAATGAAGAAGCTTGGGATTATCATTATGGACATCCGTTTACAGAAAAAGAAATTGATAAAATTATTGAAATGTTAAAACCAAGTTATATCAATGGTTTAAGTTTATTAGGTGGAGAACCAATGGACCCAAAAAATCAAAAAGGATTACTTCCTTTACTTCGTAAGGTAAAAGAAATTTATCCAGATAAGAATATTTGGTGTTATACGGGGTATTTACTTGATAAGGAAATATTAGAACTTATGGTTTCTAAATATGAATTTACAAGTGAAGTCCTTTCTTATATTGATGTGATGGTAGATGGAAGATTTGTAGAAAAATTACATAACAAAGGTCTTGTCTTTCGAGGAAGTTCTAATCAAAGAGTGATTGATGTTCCAGCAACGTTGAAAGAAAACAGAGTTGTGGAAATTCCTGTGGAAGATAAGGTGTTTCAAGGAGTTAATTAGAAAGAGGTATAAATTATGAGACAACGTGGATTTGAAGTAGTAAAGGGATATGAAGATAAAGATATTCATATGCCAGTTCGTAAAACAAAGTATTCTGCAGGATATGATGTTGAGGCTGCAGAAGATGTGATTATTCCAAAATTTGAACCAGGAATTAAACCAACCCTTATTCCAACAGGATTAAAAGCTTATTGTATGGAAGATGAGTTTTATATGTTAATCAATCGTTCATCAGGACCAAAAAAAGGACTTTTGATGGCTAATAGTATTGGTATTATTGATGCGGATTACTATGGAAATGAAAGTAATGATGGACATTTTTTCTTTCAGTACTTTAATTGTTCTGACCATGATATTGAGATAAAAAAGGGAGATGTCATTGGTCAAGTCATCTTTCAGAAATTTTTAATTGTTGATGACGATAATGCTGAAGGAAAGAGAAAAGGCGGGTTAGGGTCAACGGACTTTAATAAATAAGAGAGAACTATTCGAGATAGTTCTTTTTTTGACATAAAAAGACAAAATATGTCAAAACCTCTCATTGCATTATGACTGTTCTGTCTTTAGAATAGAAAGTCATAAAAAGGAGGTAAACTTTTATGAGTTCTACTTTATTAAAGACAAAAGAGATTAATCTTATGAATGATGCTCTTGCAAAAAGTATTATTAGAAGCAAAGAAGCACGAGAAGAAGTGATTGGTTTCTTAAGTGGCATTACTCATATTCCGAAAAGAGAGTTTCGACATGCTTTGTTTGTTGGTGGAGAAATACCAAAGAACAATAAACAAGAAAAAGGAAAAATCAGTGATGTGATGTGTATTTTAAAAGACGTTATTATCATTATAGAAATTAAT
>DVGF01000056.1 GCA_018712835.1 Candidatus Ventrenecus stercoripullorum | reverse complement strand
TTCTTCTGTTAGTATCTTTATTACTTTTTCCTTGTTTAATGTTCTTATCATTTTAAAACCACCGTATTCCTTATTCTCTATTTCAATTATATAGGAATTGGTGGTTTATTTCAAATTTTGCGAATTGAAGTACATTTCTGTAAAGGAATAGAAAAATTATATTTTTTAAATTACTTTTCTTTCTAAAATTTTCATAACTTCAGTAGACATATAAGGAGTTTCATCAAACCCGAAATGACAGTCTATTGGTATTTTTTCTCCACCAAATATAGAACGGTTTGTTTGTAATAACTGTAATGTGCTTTTTAAAAGCTCTAGACTACATTTATCTAAATCTTTAGGAAATAACATTAATCCTTTATATACTTTGATTTCTGAATTACGAAAATCCTGCGGTTTTAAGCCACAATAAACAATATGATTATTTTCTATAAGAGCTTTCCCACCTGTAATAATATCATAATATAACTGATTATTAAAAAAAGCATTTAAATATAAAGTAAAAATATTAGAATGATCATCACAATCAGAAATAGTCAAAAATTTTCCTTCTGGAGTCAAGATATAACCAGCTGCTAAAACGCTTGGCTCATCCTCTACCATCCACTTCGTTTTTTGATTATTAATCATAACATCTTCCATATGCATCATATATACCATTCCTTCGTAACAAATACTTTATCAAAAGAATATAAATACGTCAATAACAAAAAGAAATCACCTTGTAGAATTTATTCTATCATATTTTTTCCAAAAGAAAAACTATGCTTTCGCATAGCTTATATAGTCGCACTAGCAGGCATTTCTATATTTGGTTGTGCCGGCATAATTTCTGTACTAGTCGGCATAGCAGGTTGCCCCATCATTCCTCCATTCATTGGAATATTATTATTAGGCATCATTGGCTCTCCACCACCAGTATTTGGCATACTAGGCGGCGTATTAGGCTGTACATTTTGTATAACCGGAGTAGTCCAACAACCAGAAACATCACAGTTAGAGGAATATGGAGGTGGATCTGGCATATTCATTTTAACAATCATTGGTATTTTAAACGCACTTCCAAATGCTACACAAGTACCAGGCTGTAACGTTTTTTGCTTTTCAATAACATCTTGACTAATATTTGGAAGCATCTCTTCAATATACTTCAAATCCTTCGGATGAGTCATTTTAAAAATTAAGAAATTCGATATCTGAGCAATAACCGTATCACTAATCTCTACTGGACGTTGAGAAATTACACCCAAAATAGCCCCGTACTTACGTCCTTCCTTCGCAATTCTATCAAAAATATTATAACCAAGCAAGAAAGTATCATTATCTTTTTGAATATAACGGTGTGCTTCTTCCAAAATTAAATGCATTGGCATCGAAGCACGATTTTTCAAAGTCTTAGTATAATCAAATAAAATTCTACATACAATCTTTACGATAACCTTAGCATAAACGTCATCTACATCTTCTAAGTTAATATTAATAATTTGAGCTTTCTTACCATTCATATTTACTAACGTTTTGACAAAATCTTCACTAGTTACATATCCAGGATTAGTAAAATAAGTACCCACTTTAGTATTTAAAATACTAGATAAACGAACCTTTATCATAATCGCATCATCATAGACTTTACTATTATTTTGAAATCCTTCACTAATTAAAGTAAATTCCAAAGCTTTCGAAAAATCTAACATCGAATAAGAATAAATAGCCGGTTCTTTTGTTTCTTCTAACTCATCATCTACATGTTTTAAAATGTAATCCGTAATTAATACAGACTCTCCAAAATTACCGTTAGAATCGATTTCAAAACATTCAGAGAAACTTCTAGAATAACCAAGTCCAGCAATTCTAGAGTCAAAGTTAAAGTCTGGTGTATGACACACTTCAATAATAGTAAATATTTCATTCTTCTTATGAGCGGTTGTCTGATTACTAAACAAAATAGCCAAAAGAGCTTTTGCAATCAAATGGTTTTTATAACGTTCACTCTCTTCATTATTTTGACTAAAGATTTTAGCCAGTCTAATAGTTCTTTCAATAATTGGTAACTGACTATGACTACTTGCTTGTAAAAGTAAAGCCATATCATCAAGTTTTAGCAAAGAAACAGGTATTTGAAGAGGAAAATCAGTTGCTTCTTGTTGATTAGAAGTAATAAACTTATAACAATACTTTGGATTATACTTACTAATATCTCTTAAAGCATTTTTATACTCTCCATAAGCATCAAACAAGAAAAGATTAGCATTCTCATTTACAACATCTTTATCCCCAAAAACATTTTGGATAATTCTAGAAATACCATGTGTTTTACCAGCTCCAGAGTTACCACAAATAAAGAAGTGATTAGAAAAGAACGAATTAATCCTTGGATAAACCACATAATTCTTGTAAATCGCACTGACTCCTAACTCAAAAGACTTATTATCTTTGGTTCCAATTAACTCTTTTAATTCCGCCTCATTAATAATTCGAATCTTACTAGAAAGAAGTGGTTTTCTAATAACACCATTGACATATCGTCCATCAATATACTCTCCTAAAAAGCGAATTTTAATAATATCAGGATTTATCTCTGAAATCTCTCCTAAAATTCTCTGATTTGGCGCCTCAAAAATAACATGAACATTCATCAAGTCCATAGACTCATCATTTTTTAAGGTGTTTTCTAAGTGTGCAACACTTTCACTAATAAAAATAATTTTACCAAACATAATCATACCCTCTTAATGATAAAATTATAGCAAGAAAAACAAAAAAAATCTAGAGCTTTCTAGACTTTTAATTTAAAACAAATTGATTGATAGAACGGGCTACTAAATCACAGATAATTTCCAAGTCATTTAAAATCGTATGTTTACAAAAAATCGCTTGTTTTTTACGTAACAATGTCGGATAACCAATCGATAAAATAGGAATTTGAAATGTTTTATAAGTAATCTCTTTATTGCTGCGAAGTTGGTCCGCAAAAACGATTCCACAATCATTAATTTCTAAAGACATATTTAAATACTTTTCTTGATTGGTAATAAAACTATCTACTAAAACAATGACATCTGGCCTTAAATAACCAACAACCATTTCAATAAGCTTAAAAGAAGAAATTCCTGTTTTTGCTGTAGTTTCTGGAGTAAATAAAGCAACTTTTGGAATTGTTAAAAAATCATTATATTGATTAGTTGCAATAAGCCTTTCAAGTACCCGTGAACCAAAAGAATCCCCAATAATGGAAGAATTACCTAAACCAATGACTAAAATAGTCCCACCTTTATGATATTTTCTTAAAAAAGTTTTAAATGTTTTAGAAAATACCCGTTCTAAAAGAGCATTCTCTTTATATAAGACATTTTGATCAAAATTTAAAATAAAATGATCTCCTTTTCTTCTATCTTTCGCATCTTCCTTGACTTTATAATGTTTAATTAGAACATTTTTTTCTTTTTTATAAGCAACAAGTTCCTCCGTCTCTAAAGACTCTCCAGCATCTAAAAGAAAATTTTGTTTCATACGCTTCACCATACTTAGTATGGATTAGAAAGAAAAATTTATGAACTATTTAATCAAAAAATCTCCCCCAAAATTTCTCGAAAAATCTTGTTTCATTTGATTAAGATAAAATCGGTTATGAAAAAGATGATGATGATTTTGTACGACCACACGATCAACTCCATAATCCTTCACAACGCGAAATACCTTTGTTTTTAACAAATCATATTCTTCCAGTGTCAAACCTTCTGCTATTTCTATATACAACGTTTCATTCTGATAATACATATCCATATAATCACCCTCGAGTATAATTTAACAAAAATTTGACACAAAAAAAATGCTTTCGACAAAATATGCCATTTTATTCGAAAACATTTATGGTAATCTTTGCTTTACCTTAGAACTTACAACACCCATATCTGCTTGAGTACCAATTTTAGAAGTAAGCTCCTTCATAACTCGTCCCATATCTTTAATACTTTGTGGTTGTATTTCATCAAATACTTGATTGATAGCTTCTTCGATTTGTTCATCACTCAATTCCTCAGGTAAATACTTTTTTAACAAAGCAATTTCTTTTTCTAAGTTCTCTACTTCTTCCGTCTTTCCATACTTTTGGAATTCTTCCATAGAGTCTTTTCTTTGTTTTACATTTCTTTTAATAACAGCCATTACTTCATCGTCAGCCAAATCTTTTTTTAATTGAATTCCTTCTAATTGCAACGCACTCTTAAGCATTCTCAAAACAGATAAAGAAAACTTATCTTGCTTTTTCATAGCTTCTTTCATATCATTAGCAATTCTTTCATTTAAATTCATAATGTTTCCTCTTTTCTATTTTATATATATAAATAAAAAGAATACATATTGTATCCTAATAATTACGATGTTTACGAGAATTACGAATATTTTTCTTTTTTTCTTCTCTTCTCTTTACTCCTGGTTTTTCATAATGTTTTCTTTTTTTAAATTCAGAAGGGACACCACTTTTAGCCACAACCACTTTAAATCTTCTTAAAGCCTTGTCAATATCGCCATCTTTTACGACTACTTTATTTGAGTTCATACATATTTCCCCTCCCTTCGTGCTTTTTCTATTAATGATTATAACACCTCTTACCCGGAACCTCAAGCAAAAAAGCGCATAGATGCAAAAAAAATATCGAATTTTGGCACTTTTAACCCCAAAAATATAAAATCAAATAAAAAGAAAGAACTAAATTGACATTAGTTCTGCTTCTTTCTCTTTTCCTTTTTCATCAACGATTTTATTGTATTTTTGAATAAGTTCTTGAACATCCTCTAATTCTAGCTTTTCTTCATCTTCAGGAAGTTCCATTTTCTTAATTTCATTATTCGCATCTTGTCTAATATTTCTTAAAGCAACTTTTGCATCTTCACACAAAGCCTTCGCTTGTTTTACGTATTCTCTTCTTCGGTCCTCAGTAAGCTCTGGCATTGGTAAAATAATCACTTCTCCATTATTTACTGGTGCAATTCCTAAATTTGCTTCATTAATAGCCTTTTCAATATCTTTTAAAGAGCTACGATCAAAAGGTTTAATCATTAATTGTTTGGCATCAGGTACCGTAATATTTGCTACACTTTGAATTGGTGTAGGCGTACCATAATAAGATACCATAATCTTACTTAACATGGCAGGATTTGCTCTTCCTGCACGAATAGTCACTAATCTACTTTCTAAATTTTCAATTGCTTTTTGCATTTTTTGTTCTGTATTCATAAATATCCTCTTTTCTATATTTTATTATTTTCTAATTCATTTTTCTTAAGAAATGACTCAATTTCTATTTGTTCTTTACTACCAATTAATTCATCTTGCAACATTCCTTCTTTAAAATACATAACATAAGGAGTATATTGTAAGTTCTTTTGTAAATTCTCATGTACCTCAGTAAACCTTACAAACTCTTCCTGATTCATATCATAAAGACTACGGTTTATATAATAGGCTGTAATATCATACTTTAAAAACTCTTGTTCTAACAAAGGAATATAACTTTTACATGTATAACATTTCTCTCTTGTCGATACTAATAAAAATGTTTCCTTATTATTAATTTTTTCTAATATTTCTGTCATATCTAACTCTTCTAAACTAAAGGGAACTCCACTAACTGGACTATCTCCTCGTGAAATAGCATTATTTGGATTAGGTTGCTTCGTAATAAAATGTAAGGCAATTCGATCTCCAAAAGCCAAAAAGAGCAAAACTACAACAAAAAAAGTACAATAAAGAAATTCTCGTTGTTTCTCACTTAATGTAATCTTCTCAACTTTTCTTTCTTTTTTATTCTTCATGAGACCCCTCACTTAAATACTTTTGAAATAAGACCCCTAATTCTACTTTCTTCTTTTGTTGTTTCTCCATTGTCCAATAATCATCTACTGTAACATCACCACTCACAATAGAAGTTTCATCATCATAGCCAATAATTTCTCCCTCTCTTACAATAACAAAAGATGGTGCATAAAGATCCTTTTCTCCAGTATCTGTGACGGGTACATAAGCATTTAAAATTCGTACGATATTATTATAATAATAATTATCATTATTACGGTCCTTATAAAAATTATAATACCAAATCTCATCAATGCCATAAGATTTTCCGACTTCATTTAATAAATCTGCATAAACATGACTCCACTCATTTTCTGGAAAAGCAAAGAAAATAATCCCGCTTCCCGTATTCAAAAGTTCTAATACTTCTTGAGAAGTCTTATACACATAAATATTATCACTAGTAATACCATATTCTTGAGTAAAACTTTCCTGGTCAGACAGTTTTCGAATAGGAGCATTATAATTCTTAGTTCCCAAATAAATAAATGCTGCAAACAAGAAAATGAAACTTATAACGTAAAACACTTTTTGAAACCAAGGCATTGGTGGTTTCTCTTTTACTTTAATCATCCTGAATCACTCCCTGATATGATTATAACAGTTCTAACCTAAGAAAAAAAGACACTTTGTTTAAAAAGTGTCAAATTTTTAGTTTCCTTTAACTTGGCTCATAACCTCAGCAGCAAAATCATCATTTCTTTTTTCCATACCTTCGCCAACTTCATAACGAATAGCACGGACAACTTCACCACCATTATTTTTTACATACTCGCCAACAGATAAATTATTATCTTTAATGAATGTTTGTTCTACTAAACATACTTCTTTGTAGTATTTTTTCATTCTACCTTCAACCATTTTTTCAGCAATATCTTGAGGTTTTCCTTCGTTCATAGCAAGTTCTTTTTGAATTTCTTTTTCTTTTGCTACAACTTCTTCTGGAACATCGCTAATAAAGACATATAAAGGACGCATTGCAGCTTGTTGCATAGCTACATCCTTTGCAACGCTTTCACTAGCACCTTTTAAAACTACTAAACTAGCAATTTTACCACCCATGTGTAAATAAGAACCAAACACTTCATTATCATTTAATGAAACAATTTCAAAACGTCTTAAAGATAATTTTTCTCCAATCTTAGCAATTTTAGCAACAATTAAATCTTTAATCGTCCCGTCTTCACAAGGAACTTCTAAAGCCTCATCAATCGTTTTAGCATCACTTTTTAATAAAGCCCCACCAATTGTATCAATCATACTCTTAAATTCTTCATTTTTACTAACAAAGTCAGTCTCAGAATTCACTTCTAAAATAACTGCTTTTGCTCCATCAATATAAATATTAGCAAGACCTTCTGCAGCAATTCTACTTTCTTTTTTAGTTGCTTTTGAAATACCTTTTTCTCTTAGATAATCTTCAGCAGCGGCCATATCTCCGTTTGTCTCTGTTAATGCTTTTTTGCAGTCTAACATTCCTGCTCCAGTTTTTTCTCTTAACTCTTTAACCATTTGAGCTGTTACCATATTCTTCTCCTCTTTCTTAATTATTTAGATAAAACTTCAAGTAATTCATCTTTTTTCATAGTAGAGTATCCTTTAATACTCTTTTCTTTTGCTACTGCTTTAAGTTCAGCTAAAGTCATTTTGCTATAATCTTTTTCTTCTGTTGTAGAAGCTTCTTTTTCTTCCTTTACTTCTTCAACAACAACTTCTTCTTGTACTTCTTTTTTCTCTTCTTTAGCTACTTCCTTTTTTGTTTCTTTTTTACTAGCTTTTTCTTGAGTCTTATCTTCTTCAGTAGTGTAATCTACAAGTTCTAGATTATTTACTTCACAAATAGCATTTGTTAATGCTCCTAAAACCACTTTAATAGAACGAACTGCATCATCATTACCAGGAATAACATAATCTACATCATCAGGATCACAATTAGTATCAATAAGTCCAAATACAGGAATATTTAACTTTCTTGCTTCTCTAATTGCATTTTCTTCCTTTTTAGAATCCACAATAATCATTGCTTGTGGTAATTTCTTCATACCACGAATTCCTTCTAATAAACGATTTAATTTATCATATTCTTTCTTTAACTTAATAACTTCTTTTTTAGGTAATACATTAAATACACCATCTTTTTCCATTTTTTCGATTTCTTCTAAACGATTAACACGTCTACGAATTGTACGGAAATTAGTAAGTGTTCCACCAAGCCAACGTTCTGTAACATAATAAGAATTACTTCTAGTAGCTTCTTCTTTTGCAACTTCACCAGCTTGTTTCTTTGTTCCTACATATAGGAATGTTCCACCATTTTCTGCAATAGATTTCATTGCTTCATAAGCAGTCTCCATTCCTTCCACAGTTTTGTCTAGATCGATAATATAAATATCATCTCTTGATCCATAAATATAAGGTTTCATTTTTGGGTTCCATCTTTTTGTTTGGTGTCCAAAATGAACTCCAGCTTCTAATAAAATACTCTTAGAAACTACGGCCATAAAAAACATCCTCCTTCGTTATACTTCTGGCTGGATCTATTCACATACTTCACTCTACGCCGAGAGCACTCGAAATACATAATCCCCAGTCCATGTTTATTTGCTTTTACAAAGCCAAGTATATTTTATCAAAAGAATGAGAAAAGAACAAGCAATAATAAAGACTTTTTTATGATAAAATACCCTAAATTTCTATATTTCAACCATTTCTTTATTATATTCCAATCACTTTTCTTCTAAAACTAAATAATTTCAACAACGAGTTTTTATATTAAATAACAATTTATCCTCTTTATATAGTTTACACTCAATATAGAAAAAGATTAGAGTTTGCTCTCTAATCCTGCATTTTTCACTGCCATATATAGGGCTGGCTTCACCCGCTTTTTTAACTGCCATTTCTAGGGGCTGGCTTCACCCCACTTTTTTTAACTTTACAATTTCTTGTACATTCATAATCTAGCATAAAACTATTAATTTGTCCATTATTTTTCACACTATTTTATATAATGAGAGTCTCTTTCCATTTCTTCGTCAGCTCTTTTAGCAAGCTTTAAAGCAGAAAAAGTAAATATTAAAAAGAAACCTAATAAAATGAGTCCAATAACAAAAAACATATATCGTTTCCCCCTTCGATATATGTATATTATTCATTTTTTAAAATATCACAACAAATTCGACAAAATAAGCTAAAATTTTCGAAATCTAAAAAACTAATCTTTCAAAGTTCCAATAGATACTACATAAATACCATCTTCTCTTACATAAGAAAGCTCTGCGCCTGTCAAAACCATTAAAAATAATGGCTCGCCATATTTATCTGTATCCACTTTATTTTTAAATGTATTTAAATTTTGAGCCGCTTCTTCAATTTCACCTGCACCTAATTTTATTTCAATGGCACCCCATTTACCATTCGCTGTTTTTAAAATACAATCTACCTCAAAATCATTCTTATCTCGATAATAGGATAAAGTTGCATCTATGGAATCTGCATAAATTTTTAAATCCCTCATACATAAATTTTCAAATAAAAAACCAGTAAAATTTAAATCTTTAACTAAATCCTCTCTTTTTAAATCTAGTATTGCTATAGCAAGAGATGGATCTACTAATTCTAATTTAGGAGATACTCTAAGAGGGGTTTTTGATCTTAAATTTAAATTAGTGGCAAAAACATATTCTAAAATATATAACTTTTCTAGTGCACTTAAATAATCATCTAAGGTTGGTCTTGATAATCCTATAGAAAACTCGGTTTTTACATCATCCAAAATAGTTGTCTTACTGACACTTGTAGATATATTTCTTGAAATACTTTTTAGTACCGCATTCATTTTTTGAGGATTTCTTTCAATACCATCTGTTGTTCTCACTCCATCATTTAGTAAGCTTTTAACATAATCTTTAGCTATCTTATACTTGTTATCTCCATCAATACTCAAAGACTCAGGCCATCCACCTCGCCTTATCGCTTCTATAAGGCCTTCAAAATCTAAATAAGAAATCCCTTCAATACTTTTTTGATTGATAATATCTTTTAAAGAAACTAAACCATTTGATTCTCCTGATTCAAATAACGACATTGGTCGCATGAGTAGCCTTGAAATCCTGCCAGTTCCCGTATGCATAACACTATCTTCAAAAGGTTTTGTAGAACCAGTTAAAATATATTGTCCTTTTAACCCGGTATGATCAATATCCATTCTAATAGAATCCCAAACAACAGGATACATCTGCCATTCATCAAATAATCTTGGCTTTTCACCTTCCAAAAATAAAGATGGTTTAGTTAAATTGATTTGATCATACTGTATTTTTTTATCTGGATCTTGAAATTCTATATAACTTTTTGCAATTTGTCTTGCTGTTGTAGATTTTCCACACCATTTACATCCTTCAATTAAGACAGCTCCCATGTATTCTAATTTGTTTTGTAATACATCATCAACAATTCTTGGAATATATTTTTTCATAGCTTTGCCTCCTCATAGTAATTATACTAAATTTTAAAGACTTTGTGAATATTTATTTTACATTTTGTCTCATTTTCACTTTACAAAATGGCTGAGTTTTACTTTACATTTTGGCTATGTATTCTAAATATTATACTTTATGCATTCATACTATACACAACATGCTCTAAATTAATAATATTATCCTGCTCTATTTCTAATTTATAAATATCCGGAGATGCCCACTTTAAAGTAATATTTAAATCACGATAACAAAGAGTTAATTGATCCTCTATATATCTTATTTCACAAAAATTCATCAGTAAAATAAACAATGCAAAATGATGTGAAAAAATAGCTATGGTTTTATTTTGATTAGATTCGCAAATTTCATGAAACACTTCTGTCATTCTTTTTTGAACATCATAGAATGATTCTCCATCTTCTAATTTAAAATCAAAGTCATGTTCTCTTAAATAATTAAAAGTTTTATTATCCATCGTTTTCTTACCAGTCTTTATCTCTTCTAATCTAGAGTCCAAATAAATATCTAAATTTAATTTTGCTGCCAAATACTTAGCAGTAGCTACACTCCTTGCATATGGAGAAGAATATATCTTTTCGACTTTAGATAATTCTGGAATATCTGATAATTCTTTTGCGAGTCTCTCCCCTTCAACAGTTAATGTCATAGCTTTAGTATCCAATTCAAAATCATTATTTTGAATAATACCTTTCTTTAATTTTTCAGAATGTCTAATTAAATATATTGTTGTCATATTCCACCTCACCAATAAATTGATTCTTATTTATCTGTAATTTCCTTGTTATATCTTGGCATTCCATCAAAAACTCCATTTAAATACATTTTCTCGATATTAGGATATAGCTCTTAATTTCAAAACTAAATGCAGGTCTTGAATATAAACCTGCATTTAGTTTGAGAAGCCACTATTTAAGATATAGCATTTAAATAAATCTCTTATTTTTTGATGATATCTAAAAACTTATTTAAAGACCAAATCAACCATTTTTGATCACCTGTCATATCTTTCGCACAATTTTCCCAAAACATTTCGTTTTTAGGGCCATTCCAATCTTTAAACCATTCATTCATAGGACGGGGCATTGGAGTTTTTTGCGGAATTTCTAAATAAGGATATAATTTTTTAAAGATTTCTCTAATAAAATACTTATTCTCGCCTTCTCTAACTCTTTGATAATCTAATGGAACATTCATAAATGTATTTGCGTAAGGCATAAAGCATTCTATTCCGGCAGTGTGACATGCATTATAATATGAATTAGTAGATTCATCATAAAAAATATTACTATAGAATTTATGAACATCTACCATACCATCATTCGTTGTATAATTTTTAAAAGGCTCTAATTCTAATTGAAAATTTTTTAATACTTTATATGGCATTATATAAGAATACCTTTCAATAAAATCGCCATAAGTCCAATCTCTAGATAAAACGTTACTTAGCCCACCGTATAAACAATCGGCACTTTCGCCAAAAATTAAGACATCTATTCCATCTTCTTTTGCTTGCAATGCAGCTTTATATATTTGAACTTCAATAGAATGTATTGGAGCGCCTTTATGTTTCATCAAAATAGGTGAATATTTTTCAAAATCATCCCAATATATTTCAATAACTTTATTGTTTAATCCACATTGTTCTGCATAAACCTTTGCTCTAGTAGTTTCATCAGTTACCTCCTTACCAGGAACAACACATTTAAAAGTATAAGTAATAGTATTTTCTGGTAACATTTTAGCCAGTATGGCTGAGTCTATACCACCGCTTAACGCTAGAGCAACTTTCTTATCTTTAATGATTTCTTCCATCTGTTGTTTTAAAGTATCATATAACTCCAAACTATTGTTTATCGGTATGCGTGGATATTTTCCTTCATATTTATAAAGAGGAAATTTTTTTGTAAAACATTTATTTTTATCAATAATAGTTCGGTACATCAAAAAAGAGCTAGCACAATATTTTATATCTTCATTCATATTTACTTAACATCCTCCAAATTATCTTGACGAACACATTGAAGTGCTTTTCTTATCTGTGTTGATGAAGTTCCTTTTGTATATGGAAAATACACAATTTTTATTCCTTCAGCAGCAAATTCTTTCTCATAATTTTTCCATTTTTCTGTTCCGTACCAATCATCTCCAACAAACATGATACTCGCACCTAATTTTTTGCACATAGTTAATTTATCCATATCATATTGAGGAACTACAGCATCTACATATTTTATTGATCTTACAATTTCTGCACGATCTTCATAAGGGATCATAGCCTTTTTACCTTTATAAGCAACCAGCTCATCAACGGTTACACCCACGATTAATTTATCGCATAATCCTTTGGCATTTTTTAATAAATTCAAATGCCCAATATGAAACAAGTCATATACACCTGCCGTATATCCAATCTTCATATCAAAACCTACTTTCTTTTTAAGATTGTTTTAAAATAATCGAAATAATATCGAGTCTCGTTTTTATACATAAGTATACATAACGATATATACAATATACCATAAATGAATGACGTAACACAAGCACCTAATGTCCAAGAATAAACATTATTAATAGCAAATATAGGATTAGTTACAGCAACGCAAATAATAAATCCAAGAATTGCTGTCAACCCGAATAACAGCACCTTTTTTATAAATTTTATTAAAGGACGATTTAAAATATGCTTTTTCAAAAACCAAACTTGATAAAAAGTTCTAAACATCATCGATATAAGAGTGCCGATAGCAACTCCTATTAAGCCAAAACTGCGCACTAATATAATTGAAATTACAATATTTAAAAAAGCTTCTATATAAGCGCATAATCGTATTTCCTTAAATTTGTTGGCTGCATAAGCCAAATTTACATAGGGTCCGCGAATAGTAAAAATACCTTCCGCAAGCAATAAAATTATTCCAAAAAGATATTGATTATAATTTGCATCGACAATTCCCTTAGTATATACCAAAACAAATGGCGTGATACATACTGTTCCTACTGAGAAAAAGAAAAAAACAATTAAAAAATACATATACTCTATCAAATCGAATTTTTCATTCAATTCTTTCATATCTCCTTTGGCATATAAATGGCCCAAAGACGGAGTTATACCGGTAGATATAGCACTAATAATACTTTTTAACCCTGTAGTAACCAGCGAATACACAGAATATACTGAAACAGTGGCCAAATTTGCAAAATATGTGAGGACAGCAACATCGGTATTTCCATGAATAAAAGCCGCAATATTAATAGCAAAACCATTCCACCTGTTCTTTAACAATTCTTTATTTTCTTCTGCTTTTTCATCTAATGCAAAATATTTATTAACAAAATAATTAAAGATGACTGGTTGCAAAATATAAACACCTGCCGATATTAATTTTAAAACATGAATGCTTTTCCAAAATTGAATAATAATCGCAAATAACAGCATATCAACAATTACTAATGCAATTTGTGTTATTGAAACTATATATACTTTTTTATCAGCATTTAATAATGTTTTTAATGATAAAGAAAACATATATTGAAGAAATAATTTGATAGATAAAATTATAGTAAGAGTAGAAACATACCCAAAAGAAAATCCTGTATCAAAAATTAGCGGATATACTATTGCCAATATTACAGTATAAGCGACAAAAAATAGAGCGATTTTTTTATAAAATTTTTTAGTAGTTTGAACGATAGAACTTACTCTTTCAATATCTTTTTTATATAACGGTTTATATAAACTTGCCATCACAACACCAGTAATTCCCCCTTCAATTAAAGCTATATAATTCAAAAATTGATTCAATGATGACACCAATCCATTAACATCAGAGCCAAAAGTTTTTAATATCAACCGTGGTATCACAAATCCACTTATTATAGTGATAATTTGAAGCAAAATACTAGTAATAGTATTTAACAAAGTGATATTATTTTTTATTTTTTTCATTTTTTACCCTTCTTGCTATAAAACTATGTGTTGCTCTTTGCTCAATCGGCGGAAGCTCCATATAATTTTCTCCGTATCTATTTTTCAAATAATTATCATATCCCTTAAAAGCATTCATTTTCATTCCTTCAAACTCCACTTCATAGTCTTCCAACCATTCTTTTTTTAAAATATTTCCAGGATGGATTCCCCACAAAATACTACCGACATATTTTGCTTTACTATAATCATATTTAGAAGCTTTTGCCTGATATTTTTCTATAAAAACACCCAATGGAATTCCTTTGCAGAAAAACCACCAAACTCTTTGCAAAAACCTTCTAGATTTGTCTGAATATCTAATATTATGCAAACATTTTCGCTGTAATATAAATTGATGCTGCTTTCTCTTTATACTTTTAAAAAATGAGTTATAGTTATCTGGAAGTGCATCCAAAGGAAATATATCAATCCATAAATATTTATCCAAAGCATTTTTCGATTCTAATTGTATGCTGGGATTTATTACTTTTAAATACGGCCAATCAGAATTATCTATTTCAAAACATGTTGCAATATAATTTGAAATATTATTGTTTGAAGAAAGCATTTTGATTAACCTAATATAATCAGGACGAGGAACAACTATATCTATATCATCATCCCAAGGAATAAAACCTTTGTGCCTTATAGCTCCTAGTAAAGTCCCTCCCCATAAATAATATTTAATATTATTTTTTTTTAAAAATTTAACAGTTTCATAGAGTATATTTATTTCTTCTAATTGTATTTCTTCTAGCGTGAGCATATTAAACCTCCTTGTTTTTTTCATTATATCATAGCACACCATATCATATTTTTTAAAAAGATTCTAATAATTAGCTAAATATAAAATATTTAAACCCACTCAGATTCCCGAATACCGCGGCAATAAACAAAATAATAGCGCTTATAATGAACATAATAGTAATACTACTTCCCCTTTTAAGCAAAGATAAATATTTTCCCATAATAGGCATATTTATCAAAAAGTGCAATGTTCCAATTCTATGAAATATCGAATATTCATTAATATTTACTATCATAATTAACAACAAAATCATAGCAAAAAAATTCATTTTTTTTAATAATGAGTCAGACATTACATATTTCCAATGAATCAATTTAATAAAAATTATATATGTTGTTATTATCATCATTAAAACAAACTCTGGAAAATACATATATGAAACGTTCTCTTTATAATAAGACTCAGTAAAAAAAATTTGATTAACAAAATTTGGGAAACATATGTATATCATTACTAGTATTGATAAAGGAAGTAAAGCATATAAAATCTTTCGCTTTGCTTTTTGTAACGGATAGATCGCAAATCTAACCATAATTACTGCTAAAGCTGCAAGATGCATTGTTCCGGCTATAAAATATATAGGTAAATGCTTAACTAAACTTTTATGGTTAAATATTTCATTATAAACACAGAATGCTATCATAGCAAAAGCCGTCATACATCTTATATTTGATATAACTTCAAGATATGTTCCTAAACTCATAATAAATATTAAATATAAAAATCTTTTAGTACCACATATGTTGTATTTTAAACAAATATCAGAAAAAATGCTAAATATGCTTAAATAAAAAACCAATGATGCTGTAAATGGTAATAATCCAAAATGATTAGTTTTACTAATAACATAATAAAGAATATTGACAGAAGGAGTAAACGAGTTCCCTAGCAATCTAAATAACTCATTTAAATTCATAGGTTGATAGTACTGACTCAATGTAGCATTAATTCTTTCTAAATCATATCCTGGATTTGGAATGTAGAAATAAGCTAATACGCTTAAGATAAATGCATATACATAAAGAATCCTTTTAAATTTATTGTTATTTCTTATTAAATATGAAAAAAACAGTAACAGTATCCCATATGTAATAGCACCTACGATTCTTTCTTTATAATACATTACAGCACCTTCTTTTGCTTTTTCATTTTTATATCTATTATTTGTTGCATTTTATCGATTTTCGGATCCAACCATTTATAGAATAAATTGCTAAACATAAATTTTCTAATTGCTTCTAAAAGCAAACATACAACAAATACTAGAATAACACTAAAAATCATATGAATTATCAAATAATTTGAAGAAAAAAAACTTTGATTATTTAATAATTCAACCCAAATAATTTTCCTCATATATTTATTATCGGATATTAAATATACTCCAAATACTAAAGAAGAGATATAATTAATCTTTTTATTTGTATTTGTATTTAAATTTTCACTTGTAAAAATTCCGAATACAGACAAAGATAAAAGTAAAACAGCAATAGAATAAAGATTTAATAAATAATTTGAATGTTTGTCAAAATAGGCAATTTTAATACCGATTACATCGAATAGAATAATAGAAAAAACAATAGTTGAAATACTAAACAGCAACATCTTTTTACTATTATTTTTATTATAAAAAAAATTATCTTTATATTTTGACATATAAGCTCCAATCGAATAAAACACTATAAAATATATTAATTCATTTCCATAAAAATCCATAGTAGTTAATGTACTTAAAATAAAAAATATAAAAACAGATATCACAATAAAATTAGAATGCTCTTTTCTGGAAAGCGAATTGATAAATTTATTAATATATGGATGAAATAAATAAATTATAAAATATACAGTAGCAAACCAATATCTTTTAAAAGTTATAGGAAAAGAATTCACTAAAAGATCTATTATATTAAATGGTTCTCTATTTAATATAACAACCAGAACATAAATAAAAAAAGAATAGAAGAAAACTTGAACCCAAAAATGAATAATTTTTTTTAGCTTAACTTGACTAGATTTTATTAAAAAATATCCTGTTATAAACACAAATAACATTGTACCAATATTTCCAAGAACTCCCAACTCCAAAATAAAGCGATTGATGCTAACAGGCATATTATGTACATCAGTTCCACTGTGTACCACATAATGACTTAAAACAATCAAAATTATTGCAATAATTCTTAACATTTCAATTTTTGAATTCTTTTTATCCATGTTCCCCTCCTATATATTTTTTTCTTCCAATTATCATATTTTTCAAAGCGTTTAAAGGAGAGATGGAATTAGTATATTCATTTCTTTTTCTTATTATAAACTGTATACACAATAAAAACCATAAATAACGATTGATTCTACAAAAAAAAGCGCCTTTTATCTGAAAATATTCATTATCATACCCTTTAAACCATGTTGACTTTCGATTTGTAAGTTTCGCAATTTCAACAGGATAAGAATAAATTTTTAGTTTTGATTTTAAACAGTCAATTAAAAAAATATTTTCTTCCCCCATAAATAATTTACTACCAGCTCCAAACTCTTCATCAAATTTTATATTTCTTTTTTTTATAGAACTAATTTTTAAAGATAACTGAACCGATTGTATCTTAAATGAACGAAGCATGTTTACTTTTCCTTCTTTAAGTCTAGGTTTAATATTATTAATATTATCACTACTCACATAAAATGCAATGATATCCGCATCAGGGAATTTTTTATATGCATCTTCTACTATTTGTTCATAATTACTAACATATTGCAGATCATCATCAGCAATTAAAGATATATCAGCAGTACTATATTTTATTGCCTTATTTCTACTTTTACTTAAACCTTTTTCATGAAAATTAAAGATTTTATTATTTCCTTTAGAAATATTTTTTAATTTGGTATCTATTGATGGGCATTGGTTTATAACAACTGATTTTCCTTTAATATTCATGTCTTTCAACAATCTATTATACATAGTAGAATTTTCAAGGTTCATTGTAGAAATTAAAACTTCTACAGTCATTTTTAAACCCTCCTTTTCAAAGCATTAAAACAGTACCATGAGAAATTATATATACTAGTCAAAAAAGTTAGTTCTTCAACATTTCGATATAAATTCCATGTTCTTTTTAACGCTTTAATTTTATTTGAAGAAAGAGTATTTTCGCTACGTCTATATAAAACCACGATATTATTAATACCATATGCGTATGATAGTTTTTTTAAAATTTTCCACCAAGTTGCTGTATCTTCGCTTTTTACATCAGGCATATAAATATCTTCTTTTGCTAATTTATTTAAATCAAACATAACCGTACTTGTAAATATCGTAGTATTTTTTAAAGCTTGCTTATAGTTTATCGTTCTAGGCACTTTCACTTTTTTCCCATTCGGGATCCCATTACTATCAGCAAATTCATAACTTGTAAACGAAAATGCGCAATGATTTTCTTTCATAAACTTTAATTGCTTTTCAAGTTTTTCTTTTTCCCACAAGTCATCAGCATCTAAAAAACATAAATAAGTTCCTTTAGCTTCTTCTATTCCTTTATTTCTTGTTAACGCAGCCCCACTATTTTTCTCATTTCTTAATAAATGAATTCTGTCATCATTTGCAGCAAATTTCTTAATAATACTTACACTGTCATCGCTGGAACAATCATCCACAAGCAGAAGTTCCCAGTTAGGATAAGTTTGAGCTAGCACTGTTTGAATGGTATCGTTTAAAAATTTTTCAGCATTATACACAGGTACAACTATGCTAATCAATTCTTCTGTCATTACCTCTACCCTCCCTCATGAATTGCCGTTTTTTCTTGCTTTAAAGCATCTAACTCATTCTTAATTGTCTCTTTTCCAGCATCAGCACCTTTTCCTGATAACACAGTCACAATCGTTAAGAATATCACTTTACAATCTTCAAAAAAAGTTAAATTTTCTACATAATGAACATCGAATTTGATCTTTTCAAAGATTGTCAAACCATTTCTTCCCTTTGCTTGAGCAAGTCCAGTAATCCCTGGTCGAACATTCACTCTTTTTCTTTGTTCGGCATTCATATTTTCATAGTAATCTGGGATCCAAGGACGTGGTCCAATAAAACTCATTTCCCCTTTTAAAATATTAAATACTTGAGGAAGTTCATCCAATGATGTTTTTCTTAAAAAACTTCCCACTTTCGTATGTTTGTCTGCGCATTTAAAATCATGAACATCATTATCTACTTTCATACTTCGAAACTTAATAAGCCGAAATACTTTCCCATAACGTCCCGTTCGTTCTTGCCTGAAAAACACAGGACCATGATCTTCTAATTTAATAGCAATTGCAATAAGGATCATAGGAATAGCAAAAACAATTAATATGAATAAAACCACCAAAACATCTAAAACTCTCTTTACAAACTTCCTATACATACAAACACTCCTAACAAACATCTTTATCATACAAAATATAATCAAAATTTTCAACAAATAATTTTTTCACACGCTCTTTATCTTTCACTATTTTAAGTACTTTCTTATAAGCCTTTTTTAAATCATAAGCTTCTGCATGATGCGTATCACTAGCTAAAAAAGTAATCATATTCTTTTGTAATAATTTTTTTAGTCTTCTCTCTGCACCCTTCGAATACTTTCCAAGCAAACTTTTGTAGTTTCCCTGTAGCAAGACTCCCATATCAACCAAATCATCAAAGAACGTAGAATCCTCTGAAATATAATGATACCTCTCCGGATGTGCCAAAATTGGAATATATTCATGACTAACCAACTCAAAGAAAATCTTTTTTGCATTTAAAAGCTCATTATTCATAGGAAGCTCTACTAACACATACCGTGAATGATTTAACGTCATACATTCCCCATTCTCTAAAAGCTCTAAAATATGTTCACACAAAAGTATCTCATTTCCTAAATAAAGACGAATGGGCAAATTTCTAGTTTCCACAAGTTCTTGCAACACTTCAAATCGAATTCTTTTATCTTTATTATTGCAAGCATAGTTACTTCCATAAATATAATGGGGTGTCAAAATAATATCTGACACCCCTTCTTGAATCGCTAATTTTAAAATTTTGATGCTTTCTGCAGCCGATTCACTACCATCATCAATGCCAGAAAGTATATGAGAATGGATATCTTTTAAATTACTGTTCATAGTACTCATAATATCCATATCCCTTCTTATGTTTTAATTCCACTCGATTTAAGACAACTCCTGTAATCTCAGCATTTGCTTTCTCAAACGCTTTTTTCACATCATTGAGCATTTCTGTCTTTGTTTTCTTAGCAGACACAACAACAATATTTGCATCAGAATATCTCGTCATAACAAGTGTATCCGACAATCCTAAAGCCGGTGGACAATCCAAAAGAATAATGTCAAATATTTGATCTAACTTTTGTAAAATCTCACGATTTGTATCCGAAGCTAGAAGTTCAATCGGATTAGGAGGAGTTGGTCCCTTTGGAATTAAAGAAACATTCTCAATTTCCGTTTTAACAATATATTTTGCCAAATCCCTTGGCTCCTCATAATTCAAAATCAAATTCGAATATCCTCGACTAGAAGAATTTTTTACATGAAAAATCTTATGTTGTCTTCCTCGTCTTAAATCACAGTCAATAATTAAAACTTTTTTATCCTCTTGAGCATATGCTAAAGCAAGATTTGCTAAAATAAAGCTTTTCCCATCTCCCATTTCAGCACTTGTCATCAAAATAATTTTTGTTTCCATATCCACAGACGAAAACTGCAAATTGGTACGAATTGTTTTAATTGCTTCACTAAAAGCAGATTTTGGTTTTACATTTACGATTAAGTCACTACTTTGATTCATTAAGAGCCCCTCTTTTCTACATATGGCACATTTCCTAAAACTGCCAATCCAAATTTTTCTTCAATTTCAGTACTTGATTTAATAGACGTATCAAAATAGAACATAACAAATACAATAGCGCACCCTAAAACAACTCCAATAAGGATATATAATACAATCTCTTTTGCAATATTCACATTATAAGGACTACTTTCTGCAACAGCTTCATCTAACACAGAAACATTCTGCAAATTATAACGTGTTTTAATATCTTCCATAAACACTCTAGCAATTTCATTTGCAATATCTGCTGCAAGTTGATTGTTTTCATCAGATACAGAAATCTTAATAATATCCGTATCCGTAATAGCAGAAACACTAACATTGTTTGCTAAAGCACTTTCACTATAAGTAAGACCTAACTGACTAATCACAGTCGACAATATCTTTCTACTTTTAATAATCTGCGTATATGTCTCAACCAAATTACGATTTACTTGAATATCACTATTAGTAATCGTATTTCCATTGTTTTGATTTACTAAAACAATCGATGTTGTTCCATGATATAACGGCTTTTTTATTACCACAGAATAAATACATCCAACAATTAAAATAACAGTAATCACACTCAAAATAATCATAATATGGGAAAGAAAATAATTACCTAACTCTTTTAGATTAATCTCTTCCATAAAAAACATCCCTTCTTTTACCCTAAAAATAGTGTAATAAAAAAGTACTCATTTGTCAATGAATTTTGTACTCTCTTATTCTTACATTTTCTAAAACAAATTTCACTTCTGTTTCACGCTTTTCTTTTTCTTTTGTAAGCCAAAAAAAGAACCAAAAACCGTCGCAAAAACCCCCAAAACAAATAGTATCACAGCACCAGCGAGCATATTAGAACAAATACTAGAATAAATGCTCTTCATTAAATTAGAAAACGCTTCGTTATAGACGTAAAAATTTTGCATATCTAAAGAATTACAAACATAAAGATAGAATAAAAGAAACAAGGCTCCACTAGTAAAACAAGGAATTCCTAAAGAATTTTTCTTCAAACCAAACCTTAATAAAAGAAAGATAAGAACAATTGTAATTCCTAAAACAATCAGAATTGTTGGTAACAGTTGTTTAATTTTTACAAACAAAGTCTGCACACGCCCAAACAAGAAAGAATCCTCCATATTCTTTTGATATGTATTTAAAATTTCTTCAACAAACAAATCTAGAGAAGCTTCATCACTCACAGTCAAATTATTTTGATTTAAATAATTGATAATATTAGCTTCCAATTTTGTTTTAATGTCATCGGTTGGAATAGTAAGCGAATTACCTTCATAGAAATTATGAAGATATTCTAAAAGTACTTCTTTCATTTCACTTTCTGAAATAAGATCTGTTACTACTTCCTCGGAAAGACCAGACTGCAAAATATAATAAGAAAATTCTTCTTCAGTTGTTTGATAAAGTTCTTGGATAAAATTACTTTTCTCTATTTCTTTCACCATAAAATTCTCTTGGAAGATTGTACATTGTAGCATCAAGATTACAGCAAAGAAAAAAATTAGAACAGCAAGGAAAAACTCACCAACATAATAACTAATTGTTTTCATTGTTATAATCAGCTCCTTTAAGTTTTGCATATACCACATAACGTTCATTTGTAAGTCCAACGTATCCTGGAGGATAACATGTGTATAGCATCAACAACTCTTCCTCTGTTTTAACAGGAAGCGCTTCTTCCTCAGTATTTTTAATAATTTTAGCCTCTGTCATTTCATAGGTATAGGTTCCATAAATGGTATCTAATACGATTTCATCTCCAAAAGCTAAATTAGGAAGAGTTCCAAAGTATGCTTCATTATTATGAGCGTCTAGCACAATACCTCCCCCTTCACCAGGAAAATAACTACCAGCCAAATGCCCTACTCCATAACGCAAAATATCTAGTGTATCTCCATGATAAACTGGCAATTCTAAATTTAATGCAGGAATTTTAATCGTTGCCCAAACCGTTCCATAATTCGGATAATCTGTAAGTCTTTTTTCAACTGTATCGAAAGAAATGGACTGATTTTCAGTCTTCACCTCTGAATAACTTAAATTACTAATCAAAATAAAATACGGTCTCACTTGTCTATCAACAAACAGGAAAAACAAAAAGACAAGAAAAGACGTAAAGAAAAAGGAAACTGCGATATTCTTCGCAATTCCCTTTAAAACGTTTTTTAGCTTATGCATTCTTTTTCTTTAACATTCCTACAGCAATTGCGAGTCCAGCAAGTGAAATAATTCCAGTAATTACAAGAATATTGCTGGCACCTGTTTGTCTGATTGCTTCTTTAGTTACACGTGCAAATTCTGTTCCATCAATATTTTGAATAGAAAGAACTCCACCAGATAACACAGTAGCTTTAATTGCCGTATTATCAGAAATGTCACTTACAAGAGCCACTAACTTATTCTTATCTGCACTAGATAAGTCATTCAAGTTAGTAACGTTAGCATTTCTTAAAATAGCAATCGCTTCATCAACTTTAGAAGCAATATAGGAAGCATCAGATTCACTAATTTCGTTCTTAGCAAGATATTGTTCTACTAAAACTTTCTCAGTATCTCTTAAAGAAATTTCATTACCATTAATATCATAAGTTGCTGTTAACTTTGCTTCTAATTCATCTTCTGTCATTGCATTTGCAGAAACAGAAAAACCAAACATTACAAGCGCTGCTAATAAAATCATGCTACATTTCTTCATAAAAAACTCTCCACCTTTCTATCATCATTTTACTATATCCTTTTTTAATTGGCAACCGTTTTTTCACTTATTTGACAATCTGCACTATTTTGAATATATCTCTGTACCTTCTGGACATATTCTTCTGCCTGAATAACACTAATCTTTCCTATTTTATATAGCAACTGACATCTCTCTACTTTCAAAGGAATTTCTAAACGTACAAAGGACTCTTTTTGTAATCCACACTGTTTATAATCATTAATCTTTATTCTTTGATAGCTATCTTTTTGCGATGTAATCTTTAAAACATAATAATTTTTTAAATCGTGTTTTATAAAATGCTCATGTGTATCATCAACAATCAAAACAGGTCTCGCGATTGTATCGAATAAAACTTCCCCCTGATGAGAAACAAGCACAGGAACACGACAAATCCAAATCTCTCCAAATCTAGGCGTAGTAAAAGAACGATAGTCCTCCCGTAAACTAAACTCTGAAACAAGCTGAGATATCTCTTCTAATTCTTTTTGTAATTCTTGTGTTAAATATAATTCCATGGCTACTATTGTATAAAAGAAAGCAGAAAAAAACAAGCTATTTCAAGCTCGTTATTTCAAAGACTTAATCCAACTTTCTAATTCTTCTTTACTCATAAAGCCAAAATTTTTACCAACTTGCTCTCCATCTTTAAAAAGAATTAACGTTGGAATAGACATAACACCAAAAGACACAGCCAAATCTGTATGTTCTTCTGTATTAACCTTTAAAACAGAAATGTCTTCTAATTCTTCTAAAATTGGCGCTAAAGCTTTACAAGGACCACACCAATCAGCATAAAAATCAACCAATACAAGTCCTTTCTTTATCTCGCTTTCAAAATTTTCATCTTTCAAATGTTTAACCATTTTCATCTTCCTTTCTCTTATTCATACTTATCTAAAATACCTTCTGCATTTTCAATTGGCATTTTTCCAGACTCAATCAAATCCCTAGCAGAATCTACATCAACAATATCATATTTTAATAAAATATCCAAGCTTTGTCGATTGTATTCATTTTTATCATGAATATTTTGATCTTTAATGCTAATGATTTCTTCAAATGCCTTATAATAATTCTCAGAAATTCCTGACAAAATCGGGCTAGAATTAGCAATTTTATCTGCTACAAAACTATCTTTGATATAAGCATTTGTCACTGGTATTTGAGAAAGTAAAAATAATGCTACGAAAACAAACAAATACGTTTCAAAAAAACCAAACAATGCTCCAAGTAATTTAGACGGAATACCAAGTACAATAGTAAAGTTAAGTACTTTCTCAATTACACCCGTCACAGAAATTAAAATCTGTAAAATACTCATTAAAATAACATAGACAATCACAAAAGCAAGTGCCTCATAAATGACAATGTTTAACACCGTAAGGCCTTCAAAGTCTCCAGCAAAATTAAAGAATGGCAAATAAGTATACATTAATTTAGACACAGGATTTTTTAAATAAAAAGCTAAAATAATGACAACAATTGCCCCTATAAAAGTAACAGCACTTTTAATAACTCCTCGCTTAAAGCCAACGACAGCCCCTATCAACAATATCAAGACAATAATAATATCAATTGTTGTTCCCATACTATATCCTCCTTTTAAACCATTATAGTATAAAAAACTAGGAAATGCAAAGAAATTATGATAAACTATCTATGGTGATGTTTATGACAATTGTCTTTAAAGTAAGTGACAAATTAAAAGAAAAAATGATAAAATATTACGAAGATAAAAGAAGAATTAAAACTCCTCCTTACGCAGTATTTCAAGCAGATGATGCTGATACAATAGTGACATTATATGAGTCAGGAAAAGTAATGTTTCAAGGTATCAGCGCAGATATTGATGCTAAAATGTGGTCAGAAATGGAAGAAAAACTAACTGGCAAAAAAATTAATATTTATGAAACCGAAAAAAAGAGAGAAAAAGGAAAACTTGAAAGAAAAGAATGGCAAGCAAAATCCACTATCGGTTCCGATGAAGTTGGGACAGGCGATTACTTTGGTCCAATCGTTGTAACCGCATCGTTCGTCTCAAAAGACCAAGCAGATTTTGTAAAACAATTAGGCGTACGTGACTCCAAAGTATTAACAGACGAAAAAATCAAAGAAATCGCTCCAGTATTAATTAAAAATATCCCCTATTGTACTTATATTTTAACCAACAAAGACTACAACAAATATCAGAGTATAGGCTATAACATGAATAAAATCAAAGCAATTCTCCATAACAAAGTTTTAGTAGAAATGAAAAAAAGATGCCCGGACTATGAAGCAATCGTAGTGGACCAATTTGTTTATCCTAAAAAATATTTTGAACATATCAAAGAAGCTACAGAAAAAGTCACAAATATAGACTTCACGCCAAAAGCCGAAAGCAAATGTGCATCTGTCGCAGCCTCTAGTTGCATCAGCAGATATATTTTCCTTCAAAAAATGGATGAACTAAGTAAAGAAGTGAATATGCCCCTTCTAAAAGGAGCCAACGAAAGTGTTGACAAACAAGCAGCCAAAATTGTCAAAGAGTATGGCGAAAAAAAACTACAAGAAATCGCCAAATTAAATTTCAAAAACACCGAAAAATTACAACAATACCTATAAAATCCAAGTATTTCTACTCGGATTTTTTTAGTACAACTAGATGCTCTTTAATATTCTAAATTTTGAACTAAAAAATTATATAAAGCTAAGTTCTTATCTGATTGACCTCTTTTAATACCATAGTCAATCTTTGATAGCTCTATTAAATAATCTTTTAAATCATCTTGATGATACCCACTTGCATTACGCATAACTTTTTGAACTTGCCAATCTTGTAATTTCAATTCACTCATAATCTCTCGTGATGATTTTCTAAGACGTTCTAAAATCTTATAATAATACATCAACCGATATTCTCGGGCTAGTAAATTCAATAGTTGCAAAGCGTCTACTTTCAAAGAAAAAAACTCTTCTAACAAATGGATAGCTTCACTCAAATCTTTTTTTATCACTGCATCTGTAAACTTAAACAGATTATCAGTAGTGTTTGGCGCAACAATTTGCTTTAAAACATCTAAAGAAATCGTTTCTCCTTTTTGAAAACACAAAGGAAACTTTTCCAATTCTTTCATCACCAAATCATAATTTCCTAAGCAAGCATCTACCAAATATTTTACGGAAGCATCCCCTATTTTGTAATTTTGAACTTGTTTTTTTACTTCTTGTAAAAGCTCATAATTCTTCGGAGCCTTTAATTCCACAACTGCTTGTTGTTCCTCCAATGCTTTCGTGATATTCTTTCGTTTATCAATCGCCTCATAAGTAGTAAAAATCACAGTCGTACAAGGATATGGATTTTGAATATAAGAAAGTAACATCTCCGTTTCCTTCTCAGAAACCTTCTTTTTACCAAAAATATCTGCATTCTTTACAACGACATACTTCATCTCATCAAACAAAGAAACGTAAGAAGCTTCTTCTAAAATATCTGCTAAACTACATTCCTCCATGTTGTATTTAATAACAACTTCACTCTTTCCAATAATTTCTTTTATTTTCTTATCTAAAAGCACTTTAGAGTCTGATGTAATTAACTTTACTTGCATATTACCACCACAAAAATTATAACACGGCTATCAAAAGAAAGAAAAGAAAATTTAATGTAAATAATACATCTTCATCCAAGATGGAGAAATTTCAAACCAAATAGTTTTATCACGACTTGTTAAAAAATAAGGAATATTCATTTTCTCTAATCTCCGAATTGTTTCTTTAGAAGGATGCCCATATCGATTATCCTGACCAACACTAATAATAGCATAGGAAGGTTGAACACGTTTCAAAAAACTTTCGTGAGTACTTGTATTAGATCCATGATGTGCTACTTTTAAAACAACACTTTGTAATGGCAAATCTAAAATCTTTTGTTCAACATTCTTAGAAATATCCCCCGTCATTAAAAATGATTGTCCATAAATCGAAAACTTCAAAATCAAACTAGCATCATTTTCATCGCTAAACTGTTTTACAGTAAAATCATCAATTTGAAAAGAAGAACTAGAAAGTGTTGAAACAATCTTTTGGGAATAGAAATTCTCTATATTTTTCTCCAAAGTATTTTTCATATTTCGATTCATATAAATCGAAGAAATAGGCATTTGTTCCAATAAAGAAAGAGCGTTTCCAGCATGATCTGCATCTCCATGTGCTGATTGTCAAAAAGTAAGTCGAGTAAAACACTTTATTTCCAAAGAAAATACTACATTTATGTAGTTCTGCTTTAACCATTTTGATTTTTACTATATTTTTTTTCTTGATAATATAATGTCCTAAGTTTATCTAATCCTAAATCCGTATATTTAAAATCAAATCCATAGCTATTTAATTCATCAATTAATTTATTTCTTTGTTCCTCTAAAGGTAATTCATAATAGTTTGAATTATCTAAATATACAAGTAACCCTATATCGTCAATTTCCTGTAATTGTACTTTAGTGTTCATTCCTTCTTTGTAATAATGATGATCTTTCTTTTTAGTATCGAAAACTTTTAAATATCCATTTTCTTTTAATTTGTTTTCAAAATCAAGAAGTTCATTTTCATTAACAAAATCAATATTCAATGAATCTAACAATTTATTTTCTACTTTATATCCTTCTTTAAAATTTACATTTCTTAAGCGAATACACTTTTGTTTCATTTCATTTTCTGTTAATTCATTTAAATTATCTTTTGTATAATATATATCATGTGTTTCACAATTAAAATCATTTTCTAATCCATGCATTTTTAAAATTTTATCATAGTATTCTAAAGTCTTATCTAATTTAAACCCAACTTCAACTATTAACATAATTTATCACATCCTATATATACATTATACATTTTTTACATTTAATGTTTTGTTCTCTTTTTCCAACTCTTTCAAACTTTTATCTGGAGTTGGCAAATCTTCCGGCATTGTTCCACCAAGTTTCTTAATTGTATTTCTGATTTCCTTTCCAACTTCAAAATGAGTTTCATTTGCTTTACTTTCTAAATTTATATTTTCATTCTTTAATTTTTGTTCTGTTTGAGAGATTCTAAATAAATTTGCAATTAATTCATCACTGCCCATGTTATCCAAAATATCTTCTCTATATCTAAGTTTCTTTCTTCTTGCAATATCATTTGCTGTTTCTCCATTATATAATCCTTTATAACCTGAATTATGAAATTTATCGAAGTTCTTTACTCCAGCATTTCTAGCAGCAATATTCAAAGAATAATTTCCTTTTCTAGTTAAATCTCTTTGATAAAATCTTTTCTCATCTTCAGTAAGCTTACTATATTCTTTTTCATTTAACTCTTGTTTTCTAGTTTGAATCGCAAAATAAGTTTGACCTAAAGCTATTGCTTCTTTTCTTGAATCACCATTTTGTACTATTAAATAACATGCATATCTTGATAGTTTATAATCTTTCAATTTTCTGTTTGTTTTTGAACCTATTTGAACCAATTTCCCAACCTCGGGAAAATGGTCACAAACATTATAACCACTTTTTATACAAGATGTTTTTGCATATTCTATTGCATTAGAAAATCTCTCCCATTTGTTGTACTCAAGTAATGGCATTAATTCTCTAGCCAACCAATACTCATTGCCATTTTCATCTATATGTTTTATATTTTCAAATAATTTTTCTGTATATTCTTTTATTTCATTCATTTTTTTGTTCTCCTTTCTATGGTGCACATGTTTTAATTTTTAATTTATCATTATCAATTTTAAACATAATACTTCCATCTTCATCTGTTCTATAAATTTTACTATCTTCTAAATTTTCTAATACACTATCATTTGGATGACCATATCTATTGTTCTTTCCAACACTAATTACTGAATATTTTGGATTTATCTCACCTATGAATTCTTCACTTGAACCTGTTTTACTTCCATGATGTCCTACTTTTAATACATCTATATTTTGTAAATTATATTTTTCTATTAAATCATCTTCTACTTCTACACCAGCATCTCCCATAAATAGAAATTTATGTTTATTGAGTTCTGTATAAATTACACTTGAATTATCATTTTCATTACCATAATCTTTATTATTTAAAAAGTATAATTTATTATCATCTATATTTAATTCTTTGATACAACTGTAATATGGTATTTTCTTTTTATGTAATACTTTAATTAATTCTTGTTCTAAATCATTATGTGGCCCACAATTGAATATTACTTTCTCTACTTTAAAGTTATTTACTAAATTTATTGCCTCACCCATATGATCATAGTCGCCATGACTTAAAATAAGTGTATCAATATTAGAAATATCTAACGAATTTAAAAAAGTCTTAATGGTTTCTGCTTGATCCACTTGATTTTTTCTTTCTTCCCAATGTTCTTTCGAATAAGTAATTTTACCTCCTGTATCTAATAAAATCACTTCTTTTTGATGAGGTCCAATAAAAAGAGTTGCATCTCCCTGCCCTACATCTAAAAAATAAACATAAGCATGACTAGATAGTTTAGAGGGATACTTTATCAAGCAAAGAAGTAATACCAAAAGAAAAACACACTGTTTCTTATGTAAGAAAAGAAAACAACCTAGCACCACAAAATAAACACCCCACCAAATAATAGAAACTTTAGGAATAACGATTACTCCAAAAGTAAAAGAAGCACACCAGTGATTTATAGCTTCAAAAAGAGTAATCCCTATTCCCAATATTCCTTCCAAAAAAGGAAAGAAAATAGAAAGAAAACAAAGAGGAAATAAGCCGAAAGACACGAAGGGTACAAAAAATAAATTCCATAAAATAGATAAAACATTAACACTATAAAAATTAATTGCAGTAATAGGTAAACTTACAAGAAAACTCACAAGGCTAATTTGCAAACTACTCTTCAAATAATGTTTACTAAATTTCATATGCATAAGCACAAAACTAATTAAGAAAGAATATTGAAATCCTAAATTCATAATTGCAAAAGGAGAGAATAACAAAATAGTCCCTAACACCCACAAAAATATTTGCGTTTTATGAAGCTGTAATCCCATCTTACGGTTAAGAAATTGATAACACCAAAACAAAACAGCACGCATAACCGAAGGTGTAAATCCAACCAAAAAAGCATAAATCCACAACATAAATAAAATTCCAATATCCCTCTTTGTTCCAAATCTTTGAAAAATAAAGGATACTACCTTCGCTAAAAGAGTAATTTGCATTCCCGATATCGCAAACAAATGACTAATCCCATTTTTTCGAACATCCTGATTATCTAAATGACTAGTATTCCCTAAAATCATCGCTACCAAATAATCCCCATGCTTCATATTATAGAGCTTTCGATAAACGAAATTTTTAAAAGAATACAAACCAGTACTAGGCTTTACAAAATCCAATCGTTGAACATCTAAAACATAATAAATATCTTGATAATACAAATATTTTTGATAATCAAATGTATTTGGCAAGGAATTACTTTCCGGACTCTCTAAAACTCCTTCCATTCGTACAATGACACCATATCCCAAATGCTCTAAATAGTCCAACTTTTCTTCTTCTGTTTGAAAATAATAAAACGCCTGTATTTTCTCTTTACCTTTTACAGTAAGAGATAAAAAATTTCCATCTATTTTGTAGGCAAGTACTCTTCCTTCAATCGTTGCCAATCCCTTTTCATAAACACTTCTTCTTGGGATAACAAAAGCCAAAAAAACAAAGAGCATAAGTAGAAGAATAAAAACTACATAAAAACGATTAGACCGTAATAAAACTTTCCAATTTAGCATAAATAGATTCGCCTATACCTTTGATATACATGAGTTCCTCTTTGCTAGTAAAAGGTCCACAACTTTCACGATATTGAATAATTAAATTAGCTTTCGATTCGCCAATTCCTGGCAAAAGCATTAACTCATCGATATCAGCAGTATTTAAATTAACCAAAGTCATACTCTCTTCTTCATCAAAAGAACCACTATCTACTTTACCATCTTCCACAATAGTATCTGCCTTTTCCTGATTAGCAACTTCATCTTTTGTATAAATAGTTATCATCATTTCACTACTAACCATTTTACTAAGATTAATATTACTAGTATCTGCATCATCCCGTAATCCACCAGCTAACACAATAACGTCATTTACAATACTATTTTTACTAACACGATAAACACCTGGATTTACAACAGCACCCTTAATATCCACAGTTACAGTTTCTTCTTCTACATCACTTTCTTCTTCTAAAGCATTTGTCACTTCTTCTTTTGGACAAACAAAAGCTTCCTCAGCTGTAACCTCTGAAATATAAAGTGTCATAAAAACAGCACAAACAAAGAAAAGAAACACAAAACCACATAATAGTTTTCTTTCTTTCAACCATTCTACAACTTGTTCCACAAAATCCTCCTTTCTAAGAAGAGTTTCCCCTTCTACTATAATTATTACAGAAAGAATTTTGTTTCACTTCTAAAAGTAACAAAATTGTTACATAAAAAAATTGCCTATTTCTAGACAATAAATTATAAATAAATAAAATACATAACTAACGCGTCATATTTGCTAACGCTCTTTTCTCTGCATTCTGCTTATTTTCTACAGCAATTCTTTGAACAACAAATAACATAGCAACAACATTCATATTAAAACTACCACCATAACTTAAAAATGGCAATGGTACTCCTGTTAATGGTATCAAAGCAAGCGTTCCCATTAAATTAATCAACAAATGCATGAGCAAATAAATAAATGTACCATAACAAACAATAGCATTTCGAATAGAGTCCGCATTCTTTGCAATCTTTAAAATTCGATAAAGCATATAAACATAACCTAATATTATTAAAATTCCTACAATTAATCCCAACTCTTCTACTAGAATTGGAAAAATAAAGTCCGTATGTGCCTCAGGCAAATACAAATACTTTTGAGAGGAATTACCAAGCCCAACTCCAAAAAGTCCCCCATTATGATAAGCAATAAAACCATTACAAACCTGATAACCTGTATCCTCCATATAACGTTCACATGGATTTTGAAATTTTAATCTAGCTAACTGGGTACTATTAAAAATATCAGACCCACTATAAAGTAGAATCGCTGCGGCAAGCAAACCAGCAACACCAACAAATTTAATAATCTGTACACTACTTTCTTTTTCAAAAGGAACAGTCAAAAAAGTAAAAAATACAATACCCGCAATAATCACAGCTCCACCAAAATCTGGCTGCATAGCAACCAAAAAGAAAGCAATAACTGCAAAAATAATTGGAATAAAATTATATGCAAAAGGTTTCCTCTTTTTAATACTTTTCTCATAAAATACAGCCATATATAAAATTAAAGCTGTTTTTACAAATTCTGTTGGTTGTAAATTAAAAAAACCTAAATCTAGCCAACTTTGAGCACCACCTGCAATAGCTCCATATCCAAAAACCAAAAATAACAAAGATATCGTTCCAAACAAATAAATAGGAGCTAAAAAGCGATATTTTTTCGTTGGTATTTTTAAAATAAAAAACAATCCTACAAACCAAGCAGCTCCCATAAACAATAATTGGCGCACAAAAAAGTAAGAAGAAGAGACATTATAACGTAACACAGCCGAAACACTAGAAGCACTTAAAACCATAACCAAACCGAGTATAGTATAGATTAAAGATAAAAAGAATAATGGTTTATCAATTTTTTGAAACAATGTCTTCACTCTTACCACCTAGTATAATCATATCACATTTCTAAAGTAATCAAAAGATTTAATTCTAAAAGTATGTCAATCTCATTTGGTTGGCGTAAGAATAATTCTAAAAGAATGATTACCATTCTCATTTCCTACACCACCTAAAGAAGAAAATATGCTTGCATGATAACCGGAAGCATAATACTCTCCTCGTGTAATCATTGGATAATGTATACTAAAATATTGCACTAATAATGCATTATACCATGATGATATTACATAGGTACTAGCCACATTATAAAAAGGTCCCATTTCAGCAGTTGCATCTCCTAATATTCTTCGAAAAAAAGTTGAATTAAAAGATATGGTTTCATTCTTGTATAAATCATAATATTTTTTTTCTGGCAATTCAACTAAATTGTTTATTATAGTTCCCGCCCCTGTACTTCCATTAAATCCCGAAAGTCTCTCAGTCACATCTCCAACTAAAACTTCACCAGTTTCGTTTAAAGTAAAACTCATCATAACCTCTCTACTATTTCCAGCCATATCAAATATTCCAGTAATATTTTCAGTAGTACTAGCTAAAATACTATTTGGATATGCAATATTGCAAGTATTATCGTTACAATACTCAAAGCAATCTCCAATAGCAATAGAACAAGTTGGTTCATCAGTTGCTTGATATCCCGTTATATAATCTGAATTATTATTTAATCTAACACTGGTTGTTGAACCATACATACTATGTTGAAAGTATGCTACTGCTCCCCATTCTGTATTTTTCATCATGTGACTGTCTAACTCCCTTTGATAATTATAAGCATTTAAATGTGCATTAGAAGTTTGCAAGCCAAGCCAACTATAAACATTTGGTTTGATTTGTATCTTGCTGATATCATTCATGTTTTGTTTTGCTTCTTCTTTTGTTGTAGCTCCTTTGTACCCTGTTTCAAATTTTCCTACCCAAAAGCCAGTACTTGGAATACTTAAGAATGCCGGATGAGTCATGTAGTCTCCAACTTCACAGTTACCACTTGCTCCACTTTCCATCGGAGTAGTACATTCTCCTGATACACTATCACTCGTATTATAATCACCAAAGATAATTGGTATTTCATGAACTTTGTTTGTATCAATTGTCGTTAAACTATCATAGTTTCCTAAATCCCATAATTGATATCGGTATTTCGGTATCCACACAAAATAACTTTCTATATTATCTTCTGGAATGATATCTCCTGAAGCATAGTTTTTACTTTCATCTTCTAGTATCACTGCATTGGCCCATTTCTTTGCTTCGTAATCATACCATTCAGAAGCTAAATCTGCTTTTTTAACCACGCCATCATCACTAATGGTGACCGGTATTAATGAGGCTTCTAAAATCGGATCTGTTCCATTTAGTATTGGTTCAATATATTTATCTGTAAAATACAGACTACATTTCACTCTGGTATTATCCGGATTTGTATAATTACTATAATTTGTTTTCACACTCCATGTATTGTAATCAAAAGATATTGTTACTCCATTGTTACAACTACTTTTAGTTAAATCCAACGTATACCCAGAATCTTTTGATGGAATATAGTTGATCTGCTCATCTTCTAAGTAAATTGCTAAATAATCAGTATCTTCATAGTTACTTAATATTTTAGGTTCTCTATTACTCATAAATTTAAAAGAAATACCAATACTTACAGCTACCAAAAAAAGAATAACTAAACTTAAAAAAAATTTCCTTTTAATCATAAAGAACCTCCGCCTCTATTAATAAGATGCGATATTAGATACACTTTATACCTTTATTATCACACTTTACTACCATACGAATATTATATAACTAAATGGTACTAAAATCAAGATAACTAATTGGTTATATGAAAAAATAAGTTTGGTGATGTTATGAATATCAATATAGAGAGATTAAAAGAAATTAGGCAAGATAAAGACCTTCAACAAAAAGACGTTGCAAAAATACTAAAAACAAGCCAAGTTCAATATTCTAGATACGAACGAGGAATTCGTTCTATCCCTATTGAAAAATTAGCCGTTTTAGCAAAATATTATGATGTCAGCGTCGATTATTTATTAGGGCTTACAAATGAAAGAAAACCCTATCCTAAAGCAAGAGTGTAACTAGCATTCTTTTTTTTATAAATTAAAAAAGAACTTTAACGTTTGTTAAGTTCTTCCGTTAAAAGTTCTTTAGTAATCACAGGATTTGCCTTTCCTCTAGTGTTTTTCATCACTTGTCCTACAAAATAGTCAAAGAGATTTGTTTTTCCACTTTTATATTGTTCAATTTGACTTGGATTTTCGTCTAAAATAGTTGTTATTAATTTTAATAACTCATCTCTATCAGATATTTGAGCATTTTCTTTATTCATAAATATTTTCGGTTCTTTCTTCTCTTCACAAGATTTATAAAAAATCTCTTTCGCTTGTTTAGAAGATATTAGACCTTCCTTCATACCATCCATAATTTGCTTTAAATATTCTGGAGTAATATAAAACTCATCAATTGGAATTTCTAACTTGTTGCATTCTCCAACTACATTTACAGTAACCCAGTTAGCCGCGACTTTTGCTTCAATTCCAAGACGAACACACTCCTCGAAATAATCAGAAACACTCTTTTCCTTAATTAATACCCCTGCATCATATTCCGATAAATGGTAATTTTCTATATACTCTTGCTTTCTTTCCATTGCAAGTTTAGGAATAGAAGCACGTATTTCCTCTAGCCATTCTTTTGTTAACTTATATTTTGGAATATTAGGCTCTACAAAATACTTATAATCAAGAGCATCTACTTTACTACGCATATAAATAGTACTATAAGTCTCCTCATCCCAACGTCTTGTTTGCTGAGGCATCTCATCGTATGTACCATTTTCTTTTAATTCGATTTGTCGTTCAATTTCATAGTTAATCGCGTCTCTTACTCCACCAAAGGAATTGACATTTTTCATCTCAACTTTCGTACCCCAATTTTCTGGATTAGACTCATCCAAAGAAGCATCCATAATAGACACATTCACATCACAACGAACTTGTCCTTTTTTAGTATCTGCATCGGATATTCCCGCATATTGATAGACACTTCGCATGTGTTCTAGAAAAGCCATTGCTTCTTCCCCAGAATGAAAATCAGGCTCTGTTACTAATTCCAAAAGAGGAACTCCCGAACGATTGTAATTAATAGTACTAGTCGTATCATAATGATCTAAGCTTGCCGAATCTTCTTCCAAATGAATATTTGTAACTCGTACCTTTTTCATTTCTCCATGACACTCATACTCAACATAGCCACCTATTCCTACTGGAATTGGATTAGTATCTTGCGTAATTTGATATCCTTTTGGTAAATCCGGATAATAGTAATTCTTTCTTTCAAACCAGATATACTCTGGTTGTTTCGAATGCAAAATCATACTGGCCATTAAAGCTAAGCGTACGGCTTCTTTATTGACTACAGGAAGGGTTCCAGGAAATCCCATATCCAAAGGTCTAACACTCGTGTTTGGCGTATCACTAAAATCATTTTTCGCACTAGAAAACACTTTGCTTTTTGTCTTAGAAATTTCACAATGCATTTCCAATCCAATTTTTGCTAAATACTTAGTCATGACACACCTCCTTTGCAATTTGTCCTTTGTAATTCATAGTTCCTTCTAATTTAGAAGCGATAGAAAACATAAGTTCATCTTCATAACAATTACATGTAATATTAACTCCAACAGGCAATTGATTTACAAAGCCGTCAGGAATTGTGATAGATGGGAATCCTCCGAAGTTACCAATTTGCAAATGTTCTTCTAAAATTTGGGTACTATCATCTAAAATATCTGTAGAACCTTCTAGTTTTTTAGCAGGTCCACTGCCAACTGGTAACACAACTGCATCATAGGTTTGAAATAACTTTTTATATTCATCTACAATGAGTCTTCTGACTCTTTGAGCGTTTCTAAAATATCTTTCTTGATTTTCTTTTTGTAACACATAAGAACCTATCACAAAACGTCTTTTAATCAAAGAAGAAAAACCTTTGGTACGATGATCTTTCATCATTTCAATATAATTTTCTCCTTCCCCTCGAGGTCCAAATACAATTCCCGTTAAGTTTGACATATTACTTGTTGCTTCCGCACAAGAAATAATAACATAAACGCTAGGCACAGCCACCAAAAGCTTTTCATTGATACTCACTTCATCCACTTGATATCCTAGTTCTTTGAACTTATCAATTGTTTTCATAAAGTTATCTAAATGACTCTTTAACTCCTCAGTAGCATTTGGATAACGTGTAATATCACAAATCTCTTTGATATAACACACTTTCTTCTTACCCAAATCTTTATCACAAGCTTCTTTTAAATGCATATAAGAAGAATCCCAGCTTGTCATGTCGTTAGGATCAATCCCTTTCATTTCATCAGCCACAATGGCAGCATCACGAACAGAACGTGTTAAAACTCCACAATGATCTAAACTAGAAGCAAAAGCAAACAATCCATAACGACTAATCATTCCATAAGTAGGTTTATACCCAACAATTCCACAATAAGCAGCTGGTTTTCGAATCGAGTCTCCTGTATCACTTCCCGTTGCATAAGGATAAACGCCACTTGCTACCGCTGCTGCAGAACCCGCACTAGACCCAGCTGTCATTCTCGTATGATCCCATGGATTTGTAACAACTCCAGTATGACAAGTCGTTCCAGTTCCCCCCATTCCAAATTCATCCATTGCCGTCTTATTCACAAGCACTGCTCCAGCTCGTTTTAAATTTAAAACACTGGTTGCTGAGAAAAATGGAACATAATCTTTTAAAGTATTAGAAGAACCTGTCGATAAAATTCCTTTCGTTGAATAATTATCCTTTAATCCATAAGGAATACCAGACAGTAAATTATCTGTAACCTCGCCACCTTTTTGATCATCCAAAATCGTTACAAAAGCATTGCAAGACTCCTCTACTTCATGACTTCTTTTGATTGCTTCTCTTACTAATTCCTCACTAGTGACTTCACCACGCACTAACGCATCATGAATTGAAAGAATATCTTTCTCTAACATTATCCCACCACCTTTGGTACAACGATTTCCGCACCGTCTTCATCATCGCTATTTCTAAGTAAATCATCAATTGGAATAGACTCCTGTGCAACATCTTCTCGAAGTTGAAACTCAAAGTCATCCAAAGCATGTGTCATTGGCTCTACCGAACTGATATTCGGAATTTCTGTAACTGCTTGAATACTCTCATCAATGATATCAAACTCACTCACTATCATGTCTTTTTCTTCCTCTGTTAATCCAATTAACAATTTATCTGCATAATCATCAATCATTTCTTTTGTAAACTTACTCATTTTTTCACCTCTTCTATTTTAATACCTAACTCTTTCAATTGTTTTGGTGTAAGGGTACTTGGAGAACCCATAAGTCCGTCCGCTCCACTAGCGCTTGTTGGAAATGCTTGTACTTCTCGTAAATTTGTCTCATCCAAAAGAAGCATCAAAATACGGTCAATTCCCGGAGCCATCCCACCATGTGGAGGTGCACCATACAAAAAAGCGGTATAAATGGAACGAAAACGTCTTTCTACTTCCTCTTTAGAGTATCCCACTACTTCAAATCCTTTTACTAAAGAGTCAATATCATGATTTCGAATCGCTCCGGAAGACATTTCATAGCCATTACACACAAAATCATATTGATAAGCTAAAATATCTAAAACGTCTTTCTCTTCATAAGCTTTAATACCTCCATGTGGAAGACTAAAAGGATTATGACAAAATTCAATCTTTCTTTGTTCCTCGTCATAAGAAAACAATGGAAAATCTTTCACAATACAGAACTCAAAACGATTTTCATCAATTAAATCTAATTTCTTTCCTAAATAATCCCTAATTTGTCCTGCATATTTCTGAGCCACCTTTTTACTTTTATTCGCAATAAAGAACATCACAGAATTTGCCTTCATCGAAAAATTCTCGATTAGACTCCGTCGTTCCTCATCACTCAAAAATTTATCAATCGGTCCTTTTAACGAACCGTCAGAAAGTAACGTTAAATACCCAATACCTGGCATACCAATACTACTTGCATAGTCGACTACTTCATTAAACCAACTATTTGAATTTGTCCCAATATCAGGAACAACAATAACTTTAATAGTACTCTTTTGAAATGGTTTGAAAGTAGTATTTTCAAGAATAGTACTTGCATCTTCAATGATAAGAGGATTTCTTAAATCGGGTTTATCAGTACCGTATCGTTCCATAGCTTCTTGATAAGTAAGTCTTCGAAAAGGTCTTGGACTCACCACTTTATTGGAAAACTTCGTAAAAATATCATAAAAGATTTCCTCACCAACATTTAAAACATCATCCTCTTCCACATAACTCATTTCAAAATCTAATTGATAGAATTCTAAAGTTCGGTCACTTCTCGCATCCTCATCCCGAAAACATGGAGCAATTTGGTAGTATTTCTCGACTCCACCAACCATCAACAGTTCTTTATAAATTTGAGGAGCTTGTGGAAGAGCATAAAATTTTCCTTTAAAATTTCTAGACGGAACAACAAAATCTCTAGCTCCTTCTGGACTTGTTGCTGTAAGAATTGGTGTTTGTACTTCCATAAACCCTAAGTCCACCATTTTATTTCTTATAAAATGAAGCACTTCACTCCGCAACTCAAAATTTTTTAATACATCTTTATTTCTTAAATCAAGATAACGATACTTTAACCGCACATCTTCACTTGCATGTTTACTTTGGCGAATTTCAAACGGAAGAATTTCTTTCACCTTACTTAGTATGTCCAAACTAGAAACTAGTAATTCTACAGTTCCTGTCTTTAATTTTGGGTTATATGTTTCTTCATCTCTTTTTCGAATAACTCCATGAACTTTTATCACGCTTTCCTTCGTAATTCCTCGAAATACTTTATCATCATTGCTAACAACTTGTAAAACTTCCGTGGTATCTCTAAGATCTAGAAATAAAACCCCACCATGATCACGAATTGCTTCTACCCAGCCACTTACTGTAACTTCATGTCCAAGCAAACTCTCGTTAATTTCTTCACAATGATGCGTACAATAACTATTTGCTTTCATAAAACCTCCCTTTAAAATTCACAAGAACCTGGAACTCTCGGATAAGGAATGACATCACGAATATTTTCAACACCAGTTAAATAAATCAAAAGACGTTCAAATCCCATACCAAATCCAGAATGTACACAAGTTCCATATTTTCTTAAATTAATATACCAATCTAATTCCTCTTTATCCATATGAAGCTCATCCATACGACATATAAGCTTATCCATATCTTCTTCTCTTTGACTTCCTCCCATCAACTCACCTGCTCCTGGCACTTCAAGATCAACTGCTCGTACTGTTTTTCCATCCTCATTTTGTTTCATATAGAAAGCCTTAATATCTTTAGGCCAATCCGTAATAAACACTGGTCCTTGGAAATACTCAGTAATGTATTTTTCATGTTCTTTTTGAATATCTTCACCATACTCTGGAGTATATTCGAACTTTTCCTTAGAATTTTTAAGAATAGTAATGACCTCTTCATGCGTCACACGAGTAAACTTACTATCAATTAATTTATGCAATTTATCTAACAATCCTTTTTCTACAAACTTATCAAAAAATTCCATTTCCTTCGGACAATGTTCTAAAACATAACTTACAACAAATTTTAACATTTCTTCTTCAATATCCATAAGTCCTTCTAAATCACAAAAAGCAATTTCTGGTTCAATCATCCAAAATTCAGAAGCATGAGTCTTTGTATTAGAGTTTTCTGCTCTAAATGTTGGTCCAAAAGTATAAACTTTAGAAAAGGCAGTCGCAAAAGTCTCAGCCTGAAGTTGTCCAGAAACCGTTAAAGATGTCCTCTTTCCAAAGAAATCTTTTTTATAATCTACCTTACCTTTTAACTCTTCAATAGGAAGAGTTGTGACTTGAAACATTTCTCCGGCTCCTTCACAATCAGAAGCAGTAATGAGTGGTGCATGAAAATAAACATAACCATGACTTTGAAAATATTCATGAATAGCCTGAGCCGCTACACTTCTAACACGAAAAACTGCTTGAAAAAGATTTGCACGTGGTCTTAAATAACCAATCGTTCTTAAAAACTCTCTTGTATGCTTCTTTGGTTGCAACGGATAATCCTCCGGACAATCTCCTAATAATTGAACCTCTTTCGCTTTTAATTCGACATCTTGACCTTTTCCTTCGCTTTTTACTAAAACACCAGTAACTTGAATAGAAGAACCGACTCTCAAAGACTGTAAATGAGAAAAATCTGCAGTATCTTTATCATAAACAATTTGTAAATGTTCCATAGTTGTACCATCAGAAAAATCTAAAAAGCCAAATTCCTTCTGAGCTCGATGGTTTCTTATCCAACCATGAACAGTAATTTCTTTATTTAAAAATTCATCTTTCTTTGCAAATACTTCATCTAAAAACATAAAAATCACTCCTATCTAATATATGTTACAAATTCATGAAGTTCTTTACGACTAGGTGCTTCTGGCTCTTCATTAGATTTTCCAACACAAATAATTGCCAAATGATGATGTTTGGTATTACAGATACATTTGATATCTTCTTCAATCAAAGAAGTAAGACCGACACATAAAGACCCATACCCTAAATGAGTTGCTTCAAGCATCATATTCTCCGCACAAATACCTAATGAAAAAATATTCCAATCATCATCTTCTAACGAATTAAATATAACAATCGCTGCCGAACAATTGAGTATTGCTTCACTCGTCGGATTTTCTCGTTCTAATTTATCCTCTAATTTCTGTGCTATTTCTCTTTTTACTTCTTGATTTGTAATCACAACAAACTCCCAAGGTTGCTTATTTTTAGCAGAAGGACTAAGTCGACCTGCTTCTAATATTTTCTGTAAATCTTCTTCATTCATCACTTCATAAGAATACTTCCGAATACTTCTTCTTGTTTCAATTTCTTGCATCATAATTTGCATCCTTTCCATTAAAAAACCTAAGTAATCGTAAGGACGACTTACAAAGCCGCGGTGCCACCTTACTTTACCTAGGTACTCTTTCTAGTGATAACGGAACTTCCGTTCTTAAGGACTTCAAAGAATTGTTTTTCCATTATATTTCAATGTGGCATTTCCAGCAACTAGCCTTCTCTTTTCACTGTCCTATAATGTACTCGTTTCTTTCTTAAGATATTTCTATTGTAAAATATTTATGAAAAATCGTCAATACAAAATTAAAAAAAGAAAAATCTTTTAGACTTACCACTTTATCAATAATCTCTAAAGTAAATATGGAAGATATGTAAGATTTTTCAATACTCTTGTAATTATAATTTTAACTCGTTGTTAATTGCATAGGACCCCAACTTGCCGTTACTCCAGATGTTCCAGTTAATGACCCTCTCCAATAACCAGCTCCTGTAAAAACATAATATGTTCTTTGATAAACTGTAAGATTAAGAGTACAGTCAATTCTTGTTTAATTTATCCATTCTATATATGACCCTGCTCTTACATACATGTAGCCATTCTGTCCATCATTTCCTATATTTATAATTTGTCCAGATGTTACAGATATATCTACAGTAAATGATTGAGTAGTATTCTGGCTAATTTTATAACTATATCTTAAGTTATCATCAGTCCATATATCACAATTAGATGTTAGACCTGCTCCTGTCTCATTTGTTACAGTTAAATGAAATCTCAAAGTACCAGATTTACTAGGAATTAATCGAATACCCCATCCATGACTTTCGTATCCTATAGACATATAGCTTCCAACATATCCACTGTCTGAAAATCTTACGTAACCTTCATTATATACTTGGTCTACACTTGCACATTTGTTAGAGTCTTTATTAAATGTAAATGCTCTTATTACATTAACACGCCACACCGCATATAACGTATAATTGGATGCATTGCTCCTGCTCCATGCTTGCCCTGCAGAATAACTTGGCGATGTTGCAGTAGATGACAAACTCCAACCCAAGAATGTATAACCACTTCTTGTTGGTCTTGTACTGGATAGATTAATCGTGCCACTAGTTGCATAAGTATAGCTTTGAGCTGCTGGTGCTCCAGAACCTCCGTTTGCATTATAAGTAATTGTATAAGTATTTGCTTGCCATACAGCATACAATGTTGTATCGGCATTTAAATCAAATGTTCCTCCTGCACTATAGGTGGCACTCGTTGCGCCAGAAGATGTGCTCCATCCTAAGAATGTATATCCTGTTCTTGTTGGTCTTGTACTAGATAATGTTAAATTTGTTCCATGTGTTTTAGTTTGACTACTTGGAGCTCCAGAACCTCCATTTGCATTAAAAGTAACAGTATAAGTTACTACTACATTCACGGATACATTTTTTATTGTTTCATTTCCTCCGATATCTGTTATTCTTACTGTAATCGTATGCGTTCCATGACTTACTCCTGTAAAAGTATAACTGCTTGTTTCTGATGGATAATAATTTCCATCATCTAATTTATATTCATAAGTTTTTATCGATGTTTCATTATCATAACTACCACTTGCATCAATTGTTATTACTCCATTTCCTGTAGTGGTTCCAATTTCTACTATCGGTCCATTTTCATCAATATGATTTACTGTTACAGAAGTATGATGAATATTTCCTAGTACATCTTTACTCCAAATATAATATGTTTTGTTTTCATTTACGACTTCTTCGACTGTAGTGGTATTTCCACTTACTTCTTT
>DVGF01000055.1 GCA_018712835.1 Candidatus Ventrenecus stercoripullorum | reverse complement strand
CTGATATTCATTTTGACCAATGTTTGACTCCATATAACTATTTTTAAACACGTAAGAGGCATTTTTCTCAAAAAGATTTGTACTATACTGACGGTTAGCTTCAATAATAATTTTGTTTTTGTTTTCGACTCTTACAATAACATCAGAGATTTTTCCCTTTTCTGATAAGATCTCTTTTGGAAGTTCTCCACCAATAAATTCAGAAGTATTTAAAATATTGATAGGAATATGAGTTAAATCCGCAAGAACCCCAACCATAAATTCTCTAGTTTCTTCTGCCCTTACCAAGCTTTTAAAAGCAGCATCGTTCATCGGGTCAAAAAGAAATTCACTTGAAGATGTATTATGTTTTGACATTTTTTGCCTCCCTTCCACCAGCATTAAAGCATAGAAAAAAGGGATGGTCAAATGACCGATTTAGGTATTTTAGAGAGCATTTTCTTGCAGATTTTCAAAATTAGTATACCAATTATATAAAATCTGCATATTAAAAACATATCAAAATATCAAATTAGGTAAAATTTAAAAAATTTTGTCAAAAAAAAGAAATAGATACACACTATTCCTCAAAATCATTGACGTGTAATCTATTGTTAGATATAATTAATATGAAACTAATTTCATGTTAGTTTTTTAGAAAGGAATAACTTTATGTTAGAAATAAAAGATATTTGTTTTGAACGTGACCATAAAAAAATATTAGATCACATTAGTTTCAAACTAGATGAAGAAAAGTTTTATGTAATTACTGGCCCAAACGGTTCTGGAAAAAGCACTCTTGCTAAAATTATTATGGGAATTATAACTCCAGACTCTGGACAAATTTTATTTCATGGCGAAGATATTACAAGCTTAAGTGTTTCTGAAAGAGCTAGTAAGGGTTTGGCTTTTGCTTTTCAACAGCCTGTTAAATTTAAAGGAATTACTGTTTTTGATTTGTTAAATATTGCAACTAAGAAAAAATTAGAAAAAAAGGGAGCTTGTGAAATTTTATCTAAAGTCGGGTTATGTGCTAGAGAGTACGTTTATAGAGAAGTAAACGCTTCGTTATCTGGTGGAGAATTAAAACGAATTGAAATTGCTACGGTGATGGCGAGAAACCCTAAAGTAGCTATTTTTGATGAACCAGAAGCCGGTATTGATTTATGGAGTTTTCAGAATTTAACGGAAGTATTTAAGGATTTAGAAGAACACAGTAAGGGAATTACTTTGGTTATTTCTCATCAAGAACGCATTTTGAAAATTGCAGACCAAATTATTTTATTGGAACAAGGAAAGGTGAAAGAAATTGGTACAGTAGAAAAAATGCTGCCAATCATTTTACAAGAACCTAAATGTTGTCAGAAAGGAGGCTTTCATCATGAATGATATGGATAAAAATCTTTTAAAAGAAATTAGTGACTCTTCTATAGAAAATCCTGATGTTTATAATATTCGAAAAAACGGAAAAAGTATCGATCGAAAAACAAATCCTTTTATTAATATTGTTTCTAAAGAAAATAATCAAGGGATTGATGTTTATGTGAAAGAAAATACTCTTTTAAGTATTGTTCATATTCCGGTCCTGCTCACAGAAAGTGGTCTTAAGGATGTTGTTTATAATGACTTTCATATTGGTAAAAATTCTAATGTTATTATACTAGCTGGTTGTGGTGTACATAATGATGAACATAAGGATACTGAGCATGATGGAATTCACCGTTTTTTTCTAGAAGAAAATGCAAAAGTAAAATATATTGAAAAACATTACGGGGAAGGAAAAGGAAATGGCAAGAATATTTTAAATCCTGTTACAGAAATTTATATGAAAAAAGGTTCTAACATGACAATGGACACTACTCAAATCAAAGGAGTAGATGACACTTTAAGAGAAACAAAAGCAATTATGAATGAAGATACGACTTTGGTTATCAATGAAAAGATTTTAACTAATGGACATCAAAATGCGAAAACAATATTCCATGTCGAATTAAACGGAGAAAATGCAAGTACACATGTCACTAGTAGAAGTGTGGCAACCGAGAATTCATATCAAGAATTTGTTTCTGATATTACAGGTAATAGTAGTTGTTATGCACATGTAGAATGTGATGCAATTTTAAAAGAAAACGGTCATGTCAAAGCCATTCCTGAAATTTATGCTAAAAATCCTAATGCCAATTTAATTCATGAAGCAGCGATTGGAAAAATTCAAGGGGAACAACTTATAAAATTAATGAGTTTAGGACTAAACGAAAAAGATGCAGAAGATGTGATTATTAAAGGATTTTTAAAATGAGAAGTAAAGAAGAAATATTAAAAGATTTTTTAAAAGAATTTCCTATTACGGAAGGCAAGGCGAAACGACCGCATATTATATTGCTAGATGGCTATACAGGAATGGGAAAAACAACGGTTGCTAAATGTATTCAAAAATATCATCCAGCTGTTATTCTTAGTAATGATGAAGTTCGTTATTTTTTAAATGATTATCAAGATCGTTCTGATTTAAAGAATTTTTTGCAACGTTATCGGTTGGAAAAGTTACTTGAAAATCATAATCATTGTATTTATGATAGTTGCTTTTGTAATCATTATGAAGAGAAACTAAAATATTTCAATAAATTAGGATACCCTTATTATATTATTCGTATAGAATGTCCGAAAGAGATAGTAGAAGAAAGATTAAAGCATAGAACGGTCACTAAAGATAATTATTCTATCGCGACCTTTGACGATTATTTGTGGATGAAGGAAAATGTACAAAGAGCGCCTATGGAATTGATTGCTTTTACTATTGATACTAGCCAAGAAATAGAGCCTCAAGTATTAAAATTTGTACATGAAGTTTTAGAAAAAGGTGACTTTTATGAGCGAAGTTAGAGAGCCTATTAAAAAAAGTAGTATTTTAAAGAAAGAAAAAATCATAGAAAAAGGTTTTGAGCTGATGTGTGAAAAAGGATATCACAACGTTAGCTCTGTCGATATTGCAAAGTATGCTGGTGTATCAACGGGATGCATTTATCAATATTTTAAAGATAAAAAAGCCATTTTTGTAGAAGGAGCTAAAATCTATTTGAAAGAAATTTGTTTTCCAATGCTGGAAGTCTTCTTAGAATATTCTAAGAAAGAAATGACGTTGAAAGAATTGACACAGAAAGTACTAGATAAATCTGTACAAAGTCAAAAGATGTCTTATCATGCTCATCAAGAATTAATGAGTATGTGCTGTTTAGATGAGGAAGTCGCACAGATATTTAATCAAAATGAGTTAGAGGTTACAGAAAAAATTTTACATTATTTAAAAGGAGATCCAGGAAAAGAGAAAATTCATTTATTTATTCAAATTGTAGATGATTACAGTCACGAGGTCGTATATCATAAACATTCTCTGTATAATTATACCATCATGTATGAAGAAACCCAAAAAATATTATTACACTTACTGAAAGGAGATAAAGAATGAAACAGCATAAAAGTACAGAGAAAAATATTTTAGTGGCTTTTCTTTTAAATTTATTGTTTTCTTTTATTGAAATTGCTGGAGGACTTCTTACAAATAGTATGGCTATTTTATCCGATGCAGTTCATGATGCAGGGGATGCTTTTAGTATTGGAGTTTCTTATTTCTTGGAGAAAAAAAGCAAGAAAAAGCCTAATGAGAACTATACATATGGATATTTAAGGTATTCTGTGTTGGGAGCATTTATTACCACTACTATTTTAATTGTTGGTTCTATTGGCGTATTGGTAGGAGCTATTTCTAGAATTGTACACCCTGAAGCTCTTCATTATGAAGGAATGATTTTATTATCTATTTTAGGAATTATCATTAACTTTATTGCGGCTTATTCTACAAGAGAAGGAGACTCTTTAAATCAAAAAGCAGTAAATTTACATATGTTAGAAGATGTTTTAGGTTGGGTCGTTGTTTTTGTCGGTTCGATCTTAATGAAATTTACTGATATTACTTATATAGACTCTATTATGAGTATCGGTATTGCCTTTTATTTACTTAAACATGCCTTTGATAATTTAAAGAATATTTTAAATCTTTTTTTGGCAAAGGTACCAAGTGACATTCATGTAGAAGAAATAAAAAAAGAAATTTTAGAAATTCCTAAAGTAAAAGATGTTCATCATATTCATGTATGGAGTATGGACGGAGTAAACCATTATGCGACGATGCATATTGTTGTTCCAACAAAAAACGATTTCGAAGTGAAATCGCTTATTAAAGAAAAATTAAAACAACTTGGTATTACGCACACTACTCTTGAAATGGAACTAGCTAGTGAACATTGTAATCAAGAAGAATGTGTTATTCATCCTGTGAGTGAGACTCACCATCATCATTAGCATTTAGTATTTCATTGAAACGAGGGAGTAATCCTTCTTTTTTATTGCGATGAGCTGGCAAGGCATATAAGTCATGTCCTGGAAATTCATTTGCTTCTATTAGAGAGCATTTCTGTGGTCCAATACATACATCAAACCCAATATAGTCTATTTCTGGTATTACTTTGCTTGCTTCTATACAAAGAGATTTTACTTCCTCCCATTTTGGTATGGTTATGCCAAGAATTGGTTTCTTTGTAAGAGGATGATGTGTATAAGTCATCCCATTTTTTTTCACGGCAGGAAAGTTTATTTTTCCGGTTTCAATATCAATCGGGGCTAAAAGGCCATCATGATTAAAATTATCTACAATATTTTTCTTATCGCCAATACGAATAAATGCAGCGACAATTTGAGACTTTAATGTCACGATACGAATGGTATTCACGCTATAAGGGTGAAGACTTGCGATTTCTTGGCATTGTGTTGCTACTTCTTCTAGTAGTAATTGATGATTTTCAATTAATGTTTCATATAATTTATGAGCATCTTTATTCTTATAATGAATACATTCTACTTTTTTACCACATTCTAAGTCTGTTGGTTTGGCAATAAAGGTTGGGTGTTTTTTTATAAATTTTTTAAATTCTTCTTCATTGTTATCTAAATAAAGCCAATCACGATTTAGATAAGTCTCAAACTTTTCGTTAAATTCATTTTTGTTATGAAAAATATGAAAATAAGATGGATTATTGCACTTTTTTAATATTTGGTTATTAATTCCTCTTGTTATTACTGTTTTTCTTTCTTCTTTTGTCATATCATACATTTCAAACAAGTTATAATCTACATACCCCGCTTGATATTTTATACCACAGTAAACCATATCAAAAAAGATAACAATTCTATTTTTTCCTGTTTTATAATGAATTTGTTTGATTGTTTTAAAAAACGATTTATAATTTAAATGTAAAATTCTTTTTCCTAAATATACTAGCTTTTTCAAAATACCTCACTCCATTTCCAGCTTATTCTAAAAAAGTGAAGAATGGGTGTAATTTTTAAAAAAAATAAAGAAGTTTTTAATTGGTTCTTCCGATAGTTTGTTTGAAACTATCTATAAAGTAGGTTGAAATATACCTGCTTTTTCATATGAGATTTGATAATATGGATATGATACGGAGGTAAACATGTACGAAGTAAATTCCTATTATCAAG
>DVGF01000054.1 GCA_018712835.1 Candidatus Ventrenecus stercoripullorum | reverse complement strand
AAAAGAATTTGAATTTGATTTATTTAATGGTGATATTAATGAAATATTTAGGTATCCAATTGTTCAAAGAGGCAAAAAATACTATGAAGAAGATAAAATTAAATTTCTAGAAAAAATAGATAATAGATATTTTGCAATAGTTGAAGGAACAGAAAAATATATTGTTATAGTTAAATATGATGAAAAAGAGAAAAAAACACAAGTATATTGTTCTTGTCCATGTGAATTTTATTGTAAACATATTTGTGCTGTTATACTAGCGATAAGAGATAATAAGTTTAAGAGATTTTATAAAATAATGTATAAAAATCCTAATAAAAATTTGTTAGAAAGAATTATGGATTTTGAATATTTTTTGTGTTTAGGAATAGTGGAGCAAAACTTTGAAATAATTAATAATTATGGAGAACTTGAATTAGTTCCAATACTTGATGTGAATAATAAATATAATTGGGAAATATTGGAGGATTCAGAAGATCAAAAATTAATGAAGCAGGTAAAATATTTTTTGGATAATAATTGATTGTAAAAAGTAGGAGGGATTAAAGTGAATGATTTATTGTCTTTAACAGATTTATTTAATAGAAAAATATTTAGAATTCCTGATTATCAAAGGGGATATTCATGGGGAAGTTTACAATTAGAAGAATTTTGGAGTGATATTTTAAATTTATTGCCAGATAGAGAACATTATACTGGTATGATTTCCTTGAAAAAACTCGATAAGACTTATACTGATAATGAAAAGTGGAATGATGAACGATGGCTTTTAGATAATTGGAATTATGAAGCATATCATGTTGTTGATGGACAACAAAGACTTACTACATTTATTATTTTAATTAATGAAATAGTAAATTTTTATAAAAGAATTAATCCTGATAAGGAATTAAATCAAATCTTTATAAACAGTATTCCATTAAGTAAGATTCAAGAAGATTTTTTGGCAATATCAAAGCCTGATGCTGCTGACATTATTAAAACGTTTAAGTTTGGATACGAAGTTGATAATCCGAGTTATGAGTTCTTTAAACATAAAATTTTAGGAGAGCCAAACTCAGGACTTTTAAATGAAACGTTTTATACTTTAAATTTGGAAAACGCAAAGAAATTCTTTGAAAATAAAATTAATGAAGAATATCAAACTAACGGTTTATCTTCTATAGAGAGTATATTTAAAAAAATAACTCAAAAAATGAAATTTAATATGTATTATATTGATAATGATTTTAATGTATTTGTGGCATTTGAAACAATGAATAATAGAGGAAAAAGATTGTCGAATCTTGAATTGTTAAAAAATAGATTAATTTATTTATCTACAGTCTTTGATGAAGATGAAGATAATAAAAATGCTGTTAGAAAAAATATTAATGAAACATGGAAAGATGTTTATGGATATTTAGGTAAAAATAAAAATAAACCATTAAATGATGAAGATTTTCTTCAAGATCATTGGATTATTTATTTTGGTTACACTAGGTCTAATAAAGTAACTTATTCTTCGTTTTTATTAAATGATTATTTTACTCAAAATAATATTTCTGATAAACAAATTATGAATTTATTAGATGATGATACAGAGGATTATCAAATTGAAAATGTAGATATATCAGAAATAGAAAACTCCGATGAGATTGAAACTGTAGATAATAAAAAAGAAAAATTGACTTTAAATAGTATCAGTAAGTATATCAATAGTATGAAAACTTTAATCCCTTATTGGTATATCTTACAGAATCCAGATGATAGTGATATTAATACTTCAATCAAGGCAATGCTTCAAAAATTAAATAGATTACAATTCGTATATTTTAAACCATTAATAACTGTTCTACTTTCAAAAAATGATATTAGTATTGAAAAGAAAGTAGAATGTTTACAAAAAATTGAAAGATACATATTTTTACATTTTAGATTAGTTAATTATCAATCAACTTATAGAAATAGTTTCTTTTGGAATTTATCACATAAATTTTATGTAAATGAAGTAAGTATTGATGATGTAATTAACGAATTAAACAAGATAGATTATTTGGCTGATAATAAAGTGGCTGATATGACTGGTATTTTAAATAATATAAATAGATTATTTAAGAATTATAAAGGTTATTATTCTTGGCCAGCAAGGACTTATTTTCTTTATGAGTATGAATTATATTTAATGAATAATCAAGCTAATCAAAAAATATATCCAGAGAATTTATTTAAAAAAGATGAAAAGGATAAAGTCTCAATAGAACATATTTATCCTCAAACCGATACAGATGATTATTGGGTAAGCAGATTTGGCAATTATACAGAGCTAGAGCAAAAGCATTTAAATGGTTCTTTGGGTAATTTGTTACCACTGTCATTAAGTATTAATATTAAATTACAAAACTATTCGTTTGATGATAAAAAAATTGGTAAAGATGGTAGAAGAGGATACATAAATGGTTCTCATTCTGAAATGGAAGTTGCAAAATATGATGAATGGACACCTGAGACAATATTAAATCGTGGATTAGAAATGATAGAATTTATGGAAAAGAGATATGATTTTATTATTCCTAATAAAGCAGATAGAATAAAGATGCTTGGACTTGATTTTATGATAGAAGAAAATGATGAAAATACTGATGTTACTGTTCCAGAAAATGTAGATAATGGTTCTAGTAATCAAAGAAAAGTATCTTATTCAGAAGAAGATTATAAGAGACTTACTGCCAAGACTAATTCTAAGTTATTGATAATTTATAATGAATTAGATAAATATTTGTTGTCTTTAGGAAATGATGTTCAAAAGAACTCAACAAAACATTATATAGGATATACCAATGGTAAATCATTTGTTGAATTTCACTTTTATACCAATAGTTTATATTTAACTATTATGTCTGGTGAATATGATGATCCTAAACATAAAGTTGTTAAATTAGATGAAAATTATAAGTGGTCTAATATGAACAGGTTAGATATTTATGAAGATGATGATGTAGAATATATTAAGACTTTATTGAAACAAAGTTATGAAAAAACTTTTAAGTAATAATATAAGAATTTACTATATTATATTATTATCTACTTTTATGATATAATTTATGAGAAAGCATTTTGGAGGTGATTATATTGTTTGATGAATTAATTGATATTAAAGAAAACAATATTTTTTACCTTGATTATGAGTTATTATCTATACTTTTAAAAGATATGACAACTGGAAAAAATATTTTGTGGGGAACAGATAATTATATTAACCATGGGATGAATTATTCGCATAATTGCGAAATAAAAATGGAGCAAATAGTCATGTTTAATGGTAATGTGATTAAACCAAGAATAAAAAAAAGTAAAACAGAGCAAATAAAAAGGGTTAAAGATAAAGGAGAGGTTTTCACACCTTCGTGGATTTGTAATAAACAAAATAATATTATTGATTCTGAGTGGTTTCACCGCAAAAATGTTTTTAATACTGAAATATGTGGTGGCTGGAAGACTAATAAAAATAAGATTGCTTTTCCAAATGATAGGAATTGGAAGGACTATATTAAAAATAAAAGGATAGAGATTACGTGCGGAGAAGCTCCATATTTAGTTAGTAGATATGATACGACAACTGGAAAAGTAATTCAAGTTACAGATAGAATAGGTTTATTAGATAGGAAATTAAGGATAGTTAATGAAAATGTTGATGATATTGATGAATGGATAAAGTATGCATTGTTATGTTATAAAAGTGTTTATGGCTATGAATGGCAAGGTGATAGTTTGTTAATTGCAAGAGAAAATATGTTATATACTTTTTGTGATAATTATAAATATAAATTTAATTCATTACCATCAAAAGAAGTCTTGAGAGAAGTCGCTTTTATTATTATTTGGAATATATTCCAGATGGATGGATTAAAATATGTTATTCCATATAGTTGTAAAAATGAAGAGATAATAAACTATACTTTATTCGGAGAAGAAAAAGAAAAAATTGAATGTGAAGGTTGTAAAAGGGGAAATTGTCATTTACATAACGGAATATATGTGAAAGTAATGAATTGGGATACTAATAGAAAAATAAAATTTATTTCACTTATTAAATTGAATAAAAGCAAGAGGTGATTTTAATGAGAAATTTAAACTTGTTAGATAAAATAATTGTTGGAAGAGTTGACCCTTATATTTATGCTTTCACTACAAACACTATTCCCAATTATTTAAAGGTTGGAGATACATACAGACCAATTAATGTGAGATTAGATGAATGGAGAAAGTATTATCCAGATCTAGAAAAAAAATATGAACATAAAGCAATGGTTTCATCGGATGTGTTTTTTAGAGATTATTCCATTCATCAATATCTAGAAAAAGATTTAAATAAAGATAGATTGAAAAATAAAGATATAAATAAAAATTTATACTATTCTAACGAATTTTTCAAAGACACTCATGTTTATGACGTAGAGGAAGCTATTAATGATATTCAAAAAGCATTTGATGAAAATTTAATGAAATATCAGTTTTATAATGCAAAAGATAATTTAAAAATTATTACTCATTATGCATCTACTGGAATTTGGAAGTTAAGGCCTAATCAACAAAAAGTTGTTGATAATTTTAAAGTTGCATTAAAAAAAGGAAGAACTAATCTTTTACTGTATGCAGTAATGAGGTTTGGGAAAAGTTTTACTTCAATGTGTTGTGCACTTGAAATGAATGCTAGGATTGTTCTGATTGTTTCAGCAAAGGCAGATGTTAAAGAAGAATGGAAAAAGACTATAGAAAGTGCAGAAAATTTTAAAGATTACGATTTTATAGAAAATGAAGAGTTATTAAGAGACTATAATTTGATTCAACATAAATTAGAAAAAAACAGAAAAATGGTTATCTTTGTGACTTTGCAAGATTTACAAGGCGGCCAAATAAAAGAAAAACATAAAGAGTTATTTGAATCAAATATTGATTTAATTATTGTTGACGAGACACATTTTGGAGCAAGAGCTGAAAAGTATGGGGCAGTATTACGTGATATTAAAGATGATAGAGATGATACTTTTATAGATTATGCGGATGCTAATGAGCAAATCAAAATTTTAAAATCAAAAATTAAAATTCATCTTTCTGGAACTCCATATCGCATTTTAATGGGATCTGAATTTTCAAAAGACGATATCATTGGTTTTTGTCAATTTACTGATATTGTTGAAGAACAAGAAAAATGGGATAAACAACATTTATTGGATGATAACTATAAAGAGTGGGATAATCCATATTATGGATTTCCACAAATGATTAGATTTGCATTTAATCCTAGTAAAGAAATAAGAAAAAAAATTGAAGAATTAAAGAATGATGGTATATCTTTTGCTTTTTCAGAATTGTTAAAACCTCTGTCAATAAAAAAGACCGCCAATAATAATCATAAAAAATTTAAATATGAGAAAGAAGTTCTTGAATTATTAGAGGTTATAGATGGTAGCAAAGAAGATTCTGAAGTGCTTAGTTTTTTAGATTATCCAAAAATAAAAAAAGGTAATATGTGTAGACATATTGTGATCGTACTACCGTACTGTGCATCATGTGATGCACTCGAGAGTCTTATTAAAAATTATGCCACAAGTTTTAAAAATTTAAACAAATATGAAATAATTAACATATCTGGTGTGGACCAATATAATTTATATAAAAATGTTAGTGACATTAAAAATAAAATTAAAGAATGTGAGAAGAATAACATTAAAACTATTACTTTAACAGTAAACAGAATGTTAACTGGTTCAACGGTTGAAGAATGGGATACGATGATATATTTAAAAGATACTTCTTCCCCTCAAGAATATGATCAAGCAATTTTTAGATTGCAAAATCAATATGTTAAAGAATACTTATCTGAGAATGGAGATGTAATAAAGTTTAATAAAAAGCCACAAACTTTATTGGTTGATTTTGATCCTAATAGAATGTTTATTATGCAGGAAACAAAATCTTTAATATATAATGTAAACACGGAAAAAAACGGTAACTTAAAATTAAAAGACAGATTAGAATGTGAATTAAAAGTATCTCCAATAATTACCCTAAATAAGGATAAAATAAAGCAAATAACGGCGGTAGATATTTTGCAATATATAAGCAATTATTCAAATAATAGAAGTGTTATTGAAGAAACCAATGATATCCCAATTGATTTTAAACTTTTGAATATAGAGTCAATTAAAGTTGTAATTATGAAACAAGCACAATTGGGTGTTAAAGGTGGTCTAAAATTTGATAATACAGATGATGATCCAACTGATTTAGATTTAGAAAATCTTTCTTTCGATTTTGAAAATTTAGAAACTGGCAATGAACGGCAGGATGATAAAGAAAAAAATAGCACGAATATTCAAGATGAGAAAAAATTAAAAAAAGTAATTGTTAATAAGTTTAGAACTTATTATACAAGAATATTATTTTATTCATTTTTATCAAATTCATTTCTAAATTCATTAGAATCTATAATAAGTTCTTCACAAGCTTTAAATAATAAAAGAATTTTAAAAAATCTAGGCTTGGATGTGAAAATACTTGAGGATATATATCAAAATATTGATCCATTTATTCTAAGTCAGTTAGATTATAAAATTCAAAATATTAATCATTTATCGAACGATAATAATTTAGACATTATTGACAGAGCTCTTGTTGCCATTAATAAATTTTATAAATTATCCGAATCAGAAATTGTGACTCCACAAAACGTTTGTGATTATATGATTTCATTATTTGCTAATGATGAATTACATAGCATTTTAAAAAAGGGAAATATACTTGATATCGCTAGTAAAAGTGGCGAGTTTGCTATCTCAATATATAAAAAAGGAATGAAGCTTGGATTATCTAAGTGTGATTTCGCGAATTCGATTTATTCGATTCCAACATCATCTGTTGCTTATGAATTTACTAGAAAAATTTATGAAATTTTGGGACTTAATATAAAAAATATTTCAAGAAATGTAGATACTTACAATTTACTTGATTTACATGATAAGCATGATGATATTGATTATGATAATGTTGCAAATATCATTGGTAGTAATTTTGATACATTTGATAGCTTTACACTAGAAAATAATCTGTTTACAGAAATGGGGGATAAGATAATGAAATTCGATGCTGTAGTGGGAAATCCACCATATCAGGAAGAAACTATTACAAAGAGCAACTCTAATGGTCAAAATCCTAGAAAAAATATTTTTCATTATTTTCAATTGCAATCTTTGAAATTAACTAATAATAAAACAGTATTAATTTATCCAGGAATAAGATGGATTCATCAATCTGGAAAAGGATTGAAACAATTTGGACATGATCTAATTAACGATAAACGTCTTAAAACCTTAATTTTCTATCCAGATGGAAAGCAAGTATTTCCTAATACTGATTTGCCAGATGGAATATCAATAGTAAATATGGATATTAATAAACATGAACCTGGATTTAATTATAGGTATATTAATGACAAGGTTAACATAGAAATTTATCAAGAGAACCCTGGAGAAAATTTACTAGTTGTAAATCCTTCCGATAATGTAATAAATAAGAAAATAAGTTTATTTGTTAAGGAAAATAATCTTAAATATTTGCATGAAAGTATATTGCCTCGTTCTTTGTTTGGTATAGAAAGTGATTTTGTAGATAAAAATAAAGAAAAAATTGAAATTTATGATGGAAACAGAACATATGATTTTACTAAAAAAATTAAAATATTAACAAACGATAAGTCTGGACCAGCAGGTCGTAGCAGATGGTTTATTGTAGATAGAAATGTTGTAAAGCAAAATGTCGAATATATTTCTCAATATCAAGTAGTTGTTTCTAGTGCACATCCTGGTGGTCAAGATGGTAGAGATAACCAGCTTTCTATAATTGATAATTACAGTGTATTTGGAAGAGCTAGAGTAGCTTTAAAATCCTTTATGGATGAAAAGGAAGCACAAAATTTTTATAATTATATGAATAGCAATATAATAAGGTTTTCTTTGTTACTAACTGATGAAAACCTTTCATCATTGGGGAAAGCAGTTCCTGATATTTTAGATTATTCTTCTAACTCAATAATTAATTTTGATAATAATATTGATGAACAATTAATCAAGCTATTAAAAATAACAGAAAAAGAGTATAATTACATATTATCGCGATTAAAAAAAGGCTTAGCATAGCCTTTTTTTATTATTATCTTATTATGTTATAAATTGATAGTTTGTGATTATAGCAAATGGTATATAATGTAAGCGTAGTAATTAAGTATTGCCCAGTTTCATAATTGCTATATGTTGTTTGAGATATCATACATTCATCAGCAATTTGTTTTTGAGTCATTTTAAGATTGACTCTTAGCTCTTTTAAATTATTACCTATTTTCTTTTTGTCTAGTTTATCAATTTTTACATATTCATTTTTAGAACTTAATCCAGTAATATAATCAAGAGAATATTTATATAGGTTCGAAAACTGAACCATTTTTCTAAGAGGCATTGTATCGTAATTATTTTCCCAGCCTGTAACTGTTTTTCTTGATACCCCTAATACCTTACCTAATTCTTCTTGAGTAATTTCCAATTCCTCTCTACAATTCTTTAAATTATTATTAATTAGCATACTTATCACCAATATTAATTTTCCCATTTAATTCGCTTGTATTAATAAAATGCTGGGTTATTTGGTAAAATTATGCTATAATGATGATGAGAATAAATATTGGACATTTTTTTACATAGAAAGAGGGAAGACAATGTATTTAAGTTTTTGGGATATTATTGTGTGTATGTTTAAGGCTATCACTTGTACTACTTTAATAGTAATTCAAGGATTTATAACTTATTTATTTTATAATATTGGGTGTGAATATTGTGATATGATTGGTGTTCCTTATGATTTTTCTTTAACTGTAACAAGTCCTGGTATGGCTCTTGAAGTTGCAATTATTTTAACAGTTATAGAATTTGCTTTAATTTATTGGATAATAAATAAGCTAAAAAAAATAAAGATTGTACAAAGCTTAGCTGATAAAATTTGCACAATGATGTAAGGATTGCTTTATAATAGTCAGCAGTATATAATAGTTGAAGTAGGTAATTCTGAGGAGAAGTGTATGGACGAAGTAATAAAAATTTTAGAAAAAAAAGCAATTAATAAAAAAGATTCTAGATTGATTTGTTCTGAATTTAGTGATATTGATGTAGAGACACTACTAAATTTATTAGTACCAGATGATGAACTTAGCAATGAAGTTTTAAATAAGTATGAGAATACTAAAGAAAATTATAGATTTATAGTGTATTGTTGTTTATACGATAAAAGGTATAATGTTTTCATTAATATTATGAATAAAGGGAAACTATATTCTAATGTTTTGAGAAAGAATTTCGATGATAAAGAAGTAGCACTTGATTATTTTGATGAGTTATCAGATATTATAAAAAATAATGATCTTAACTCCTTATCAAAAATATTAATTGAAAGATTGACCAATTAAAGGTCCTTTTTTTTAAAATTAAATTGTGATATACTTGTAATGTAGTGTAGAAGGAAATTGACAAGCATAATTTTATATAAATAGATGGTAGTATTAGTCTATTTGAAGATTGGTACTATCATTTTTTTGTTAGTACCAATATAGAAGGAGGTACTAGCACGAAAAGAATAAAAAAGGATGAATATGGTAGTTTTAGAATTAATTTGAAGAAACTTATGGATGATAATAATATATCTATTAATGAAATGAGCAGGTATGCTAATGTAAGATATGAAACAGTTAGAAAGTATTATAACAATGATTGTTATTGGTATGATGCAGAGATACTTGCAAAATTTTGCTATGTATTAGAATGCAAAATTAATGAATTATTGATATATGAACCAACAAAAACACTACAAAATGTTAGAATTTATAATTAAAATATACTTGTCAATATAGCCAATTTTATCAAAAAACACGATAAAGTTGGCTTTTTTATTTGAGGCTAAAATTTAATAAAGTCTTTTAAAATAAGCATTCATTGTGAGATTTTGAAGAAAAAAGAGGAAAAAATTTGGAAAAAAATAAGAGATAATTTTGGATATTGAAATAAAATTGATAGGCGGTATAATTATTATAATAGCAATGGCTATGCAGAAAGGAGAGGGGAAAAGATATACAACATTTTATTACATAAATGTGTAATTGAAATTAGAATTTCTAAATGCTATCATAGACAGCAATATATTTGATTTGTGGAGATGTGGTAGAATGAGGAGCGAGCTTATCGAATTATATTTTAGAGTCTGTTTTAATAATTTATCTTTTTCTCTTAAAAATATTTATCTAAAAAAGAGCGAATTACCTTATGGGTTTTTTGCTCTTTTTTTATTTGGAAGGAGGGATTAAATTGAAACATAATGATTATTTAAAAAAATACATTGTTGATCAATTTGATTATTTGGAATATAAGAAACTTGTAGAAATTTTTATAAATTTAATTGAAACATTACAAATTACAATTGGTGATTATGAAACTGGTATTAGTATCACCCCTAATTATGAGTTAAATTATAGTGGGTATTCAAATAAACTCTCTAATTCTAAAATAGAATCATTTATAATCAAAGATTACAACACGGAATGTAAAGCTAAAATATGTATAAAAAAATTTACGATTGCTTTTAATAGATTAAATGATAATGAGAAAAAGATTTTTTATAGTACATTTATAGATAAAACTAAAGATGAAATAATTATTTCAGAATTTAACTTATGTAGTAAGGACTTAAATAAAATAAGGAAAAGTGCTGTAATTAAGTTTTCGTTATATTTGGGTTTTGATAAAATTATCAATCAAGTTTTTCAATAGATTAGAAAATGGAGGAGGATAAAAATGAAATTGGAAAATTTAAAGAGGTATCAGATTACGTATGTAACTGATAATCAAAAGCAAGAAATTATACTATATGGTTATAGTGAGAAAGAAGTAATTGCAAATGTAATTACTTTTTTTGTTTCTGTAGGAAAGAATATTGAACATGATTCAGTTAGTGCAAAGGAGATTAAAGATGAAAACGAAGATGAATGTAACTAGAGAAGAGTTTATTAAAATAATGTTAAAACTTTTAGGAAAGGGCAAAAACAATGAAGTATGATTATGAAAAATTAAGAAAAAAATTAACAAAATGTAAAGAAGTAGATGTAAATGCAATACAAGATAAAGATGTAGATGAAATATCAACAATAAAGATTGATAAAAGGAAATCGAGTAACGAAAGGATACTTGATTTTTTATGTAAGGCTAAAAATCCATATATATTTAAATGTGATGGAGTCATTGTTAAAATCAGTTTTTCTGATAACTCAAATATGACTGCCGATGATTGTCTGACTAATGTTTTAAAAAGATTATATAGATAAAATCAATGCTGGGATTTAAATATTCGCATCATCGTAAATAATCGACAAAAATACTATTATTTTTTTGGAGGTGATTTAGAATGGCTGGTAGAGGCAAGAAAAAGCTCAGTAGAGAAGAATTAAAAAATCGCAAATGGCTATTCGGTGTCTATACCAGAAGATCATTCGATGATGGTGATGATGCAGAATCTAATACTATAATCAACCAAAAACATTTAATTGAAGCACACTTAGAAAAATTGTCTGAAAATATTGAAATAGTAGATTATTATGTGGATGATGGTTATACTGGAACAAATTTTAATAGACCTAATTTTAAACGACTTATGAATGATGTTTTATCTGGAAAGATTAATGGAATTATTGTTAAAGACTTATCAAGGTTAGGAAGAAACCATTTAGAAGTAGGAAAATATATAGAAGAAATATTTCCTTTGCATAGTATTAGAATAATTGCAGTAAATGATGATGTGGATTCTTTTAACAATCCAGAGTCTATCAGGAGTCTAAACGTACCAATAAAAAATCTAGTTAATGAAGGCGTTTCAAGAGACCTTTCAAAAAAGGTTGCCAGTGCTTATGTTTCAATGGCTAGAAATAGGCAATTTGTAGCTGGTACAACACCGTATGGATATGCTTTGGATCCAAATGATAAACACCATTTAGTAATTGATGAAAAAGAAGCAGAAATAATTAGAGAAATTTTTAAAATGGCATTAGAAGGAAACGGTCGAATTAAAATTTGCAAGTATTTAAATTCACAAGGAATATTATGTAGAAAAGAAATAAGTAGAAGAAAAAAGGCGAATTTGAGTTTGGAACCATTTGCACTTGAGTCTAGATATTATTGGTGTACTACCACAATAGGCAGGATTTTAACTAATGAAACATATATCGGTAATTTAGTCCAATTAAAGACCAAAAGAAAAGAATTTGGAAGTAAAAAAGCTACTAATGTAAAAAAAGAAGATTGGATTAGATGTGAAAATACGCATGAAGCAATAATATCAAAGGAAGATTTTGATAAAGTTCAAGAACAAATTAAATTAAACGAAAAAGCACATTCTAAACCGTTAAATATGTCTTTGTTTAGGGGAATTATCAAATGTTCTGATTGTGGTGGTGCAATGGTTAAACAAGATGATTTTAGAGGAAACAGAAACTGTTCAAATTATTTTTGTTTGAGCTATTTATCACGGCATAATAACTGTAGCCCGCATAAGATAAAAACTGACTTATTAGAGAATTCAGTTTTAGAGGCAATAAAACTTCAGATAAAACTTGTTATAGAATTAGATAAGAGTATATCAAAATTATATTTTAAAAATGATAAAAATAAGTTAGAAAAAGAATATAAAGAAAATATACAGATAGCAGAAATCAAGATAAATGCTTTAAAAGAAAAGAAAAAAGAAATATATAAAGATTGGAAATTCAATAGAATTGATAAATCTGAGTTTTCAAAACTTTATGAAGAGTGTAATCAAAATATTGAACTTTTAAATAGTAATATAGAACTTTATACTTCTACTTATAAAGAAACAGTTAAGATGTTAAAGAAAGATGATTATTGGATTGATCATTATAAAAGAAATAAAAAAATAAAGACATTGACTAGAAGTGTTGTTGTAGATTTAATTGAAAAAATAATAGTTTTTAATGACGGAAAAGTCGAAGTTATATTTAAATATCATGACGAGTATGAACAATTATTAGCGTTTTTAGAAAAGGAGATGGCAGATAATCGTGAAAAAATGGAAGTTTGGAGTGTATCTGAGACTGTCAGCTGATGAAAAAGGTAAAGATAATGAACAGTCCAACAGTGTAGTTAACCAAAGAAAAATTATTGAATATTATTTAAACGATAAAAAGGACATTACAATTTTTAAGTGTTATGTGGATGATGGTTATACTGGAACAGATTTTAATAGACCTGGATATAAAGAAATGTTAAATGATATAGAAACAAAAAAAATTAATGGAGTCATTGTTAAGGATTTATCGAGATTAGGAAGAAATTATATACAAGTAGGTAATTTCATTGATAAGATAGTTCCTTCTTATAAATTAAGATTTATTTCCGTTAATGATAATGTTGATTCCTTAAATAATCCTCGTCTTATGGATTCGCTTGAAATTCCTTTTAAGAATTTAATCAATGAAAATTACTCTAAGGATTCATCTATAAAACTTAGAACAGCATTGTCAGCAAGTAAGAAAGCTGGTAATTTTATTGGTAAGTATGCACCGTATGGATATATTAAAGATGAAAAAGATTGTCATAAGATAATAGTCGATCCTGATGCTGCTGTTGTTGTTAAGAGAATTTTTGAATTAGTATTAAGGGGTAAAAGTAAGCAAGAAATAAAAGAGGAATTAAACAATAATCATATATTAACACCAAGTATTTATATGAGAGATAGAATTGGAGCAGAAGTATGCAATCCTCGTACAAAATGGACAGTCTATATGTTGGATGCTATTTTGACAAATGAAACATATATTGGAACTTTAGTACAGGGAAAGCGAACAAGACTTAATCATAAGGCACATAATTTCGTCAGAGTCGCTGAAGGAGAATGGGTAGTATTTAAAAATCATCATGATGCTATAATTCGTGAAGATATTTTTTATCAAGTTCAAAACATTTTATATAATAGAAATGTTAAAGCAAATAAAAATGGTTCTTATCATACATACTCAGGTTTCTTAAAATGTTCTGATTGTGGTAAAAGTCTTTACAGGATAACTAGAACAAAAAGAGGAAAATTGCAAGCATTTTATTATTGCAGTACATATTTAAAAACAAAACAGTGTAGCAAACATCATATAACAGAAAGAAAATTAGATAACATTGTATTAAATGCTATAAATCAATATATTGAACTTATATGTGATATTGATAAACACATTGATGAAATCGTTTCGTATTCAAGAATTGATTATAATGAGGAAGTAAAAAAAATAAAAATAGTAGAGATCAATAAACAAATATCTCAGTATGAAAATTTGTTAAGTGATTTAATTAAGGATTATCAAAATGATATAATTTCACAAGAGGATTTTGAAGAATTTAAAAATGATTATTTATATGAAACAAACAAATTAAAACAAGAAAAAGAAAAAATTGAATTAAGTAAATTCACGCCAAATAATCTGGATTGGATAAAAAAATTTAAACATCAAAAAAAGTTTACTAATATAAACAGAAGTATTATTAATGAATTTATTAATAACATTTATGTTGGCAACAATGATGAAGTAGAAATTTCATTTTTGTATAAAGACCAATATGAGGATGCACTTAAATATCTTAAAAGTAAAAATAATATGGTATAATTAGGTAGAAACGTTTTCGTATTTATTAAAAAAAGGAGGTATATTTATTATGAGTAAAGAAGATAATAGGGGGGTTAATAAAATTGGTATCAACTGGTATCCAGGCCATATGGCTAAGACAAGAAGACTAATTGCCGAGAAGTATCCCTATATTGATATTGTCTATGAACTAGTAGATGCTAGAATTCCTTTTTCATCAAAGATTAAAGACATTTATAGTATAATTGGCAACAAACCAAAGATTTTAATTATGACGAAAAAAGATTTATGTGACTTAAAAATCACACAAGAGTGGGTAAAATATTATGAAAATTTAGGAAACCATGTTCTATTAGTGGATTTAAATAATGGGAATGATTATGAAAAAATTGCTACTTTAACACATGAGATTATGGCTGATGTGCAAGATAAAAGAAAAGACAAAGGAATGAAAGAAAAAGAAATCAGAGCTCTAGTCATTGGGATTCCAAATGTTGGAAAGTCTACCCTCATTAATAAAATGTGCAAAAGAAAAGTTGCCAATGTCGGAAATAATCCGGGCATTACCCAAAAACTTTCATGGCTCCGAACAAGAAGTGATATCTTACTGTTAGATACTCCAGGAATACTATGGCCAAAACTAGACCAAGGAAGTGTAGCCCTAAACCTTGCAGCATTTACAGCAATTAAACAAGAAATTTTACCAGTAGATGAAGTAGCAGTCTATATATTAGAACAATTATCAGAATATTACCCAGACATCTTATATGAAAATTATGGAATAAGAAAAGTAACAGATATCATGGCATCATATGAAACAATCGGTAAAAAAATTGGTGCTATGAAACATGGCGAAGTTGACTATGACAAAGTATCTCTAAAAATAGTAAACGATATAAAGGGCGAAAAGATAAAAGGAATTACATTTGATAGGAAGTAGCATATGGAAAAAGAAAGTATTGACTTATTAAAAAGAGAAAAAGAATTATATCAAGAAGGTTATCACTTCATTTGTGGTTGCGATGAAGCAGGCCGTGGACCCTTAGTAGGCCCAGTTGTAGCCGGAGCAGTGATATTACCAGAAAACTATGAACTAGAAGGATTAACTGATTCTAAACAACTAAGTGAGAAAAAAAGAGAAAAATATTTTCCAATAATCAAACAAGACGCAATCGCATATGGAATTGGAATTGTTGATGCAAAAACCATCGATGAAATAAACATTTATGAAGCGAGTCGATTAGCTATGAAAAAAGCAATAGCAAATATGAAAGTGAAGCCTGATTATGTATTAACAGATGCAATGCCAATCAAAGACTTAAATGTTTTAGTAGAACCAATCATTCACGGAGATGCTCTATCTTTATCCATTGCTGCAGCAAGTGTCCTAGCGAAAGTGACAAGAGATCACATATTAATGGAACTCGATAAAAAATATCCAGAGTACGAATTTGCGCGTCACAAAGGATATCCTACGAAAAGACACTTAGAATTACTAAAACTTTACGGTCCTACAGAAGATTATCGATTTACATATCGGCCAGTTCGTGATTTAATAGTAAAAGGTGATGAAGTTGAAAAAGTTACTGAATAAAGATTTTTGGAGTGAAGTTCTTATTACATCCGTGTTATTTTTTGGGGTAGAAATCATTTTTAGGATGGTTTCAGGCTTTACCATTTTTGACTGGGCAACATTAAGAATTTTACTATCCAGTTTTATACTCGCAACAATAATAGAAGTAATTGTTTCCTTTATAAAGAAAAAACGAGTAAGACTAATTATCATTGGCGTGATTTTATTTATCGTGTCTGTTTATGCATGGCTACAAACAGGTTTTAGAAACTTTCTAGGAGTATATATTTCCCTTGGAACTTCAAGCCAAGCTCCAGCAGTACTATCATACGTCAAAGAATTTCTAGCTAGTTATCATATCGAATATTACTTAATTTGGATACCAATGATTTTGTATATAATCTATTTATTTCTTCCGAAAAAATGGAGCAAAAAGTATAAAAAAAGAATTCATATAGAAGCAAAAGGCATTGGCGTATTAGCTATCGTACTAGTAGGCGCATTCTATTTAGGAACAATCCACTGGGACTTTATGCAAAATCCAATCCAAATGATTTCCAACGAATTTTTATTTTCTTCACCAACAAACAGCTCCATTGCAGTAAACCAATTCGGGACTAGTGTATATGGTATTCTAGATGTTAAACAACTCTTATTTCCAAACCATAATATTAGAACAACAGTAACAAATAATAAGAAAGACCCAACCGAGTACACAAGAGTATTTGATGATAGTGCATGGGAAAGTATAATTGCCGAAGAAAAAAACACGACAATGAATACATTGAACCGTTATTTCATTAACCGTGATATTTCAGAGGTCAATGATTATACCGGCTATTTTGAAGGAAAAAATGTCATCGTTATCATGCTAGAGTCAGTAGGTAACATCATATTAAATGAAGAGTACTATCCAAACTTTGCAAGAATTTTAAGTCATTCTTGGTATTGGGAAAATAATTATAGTCCAAGAAACTCCTGTGCTACAGGAGATAATGAATTTAGTGGAATGACCTCACTTTATGCTCTAAACGCTTCATGTACAGCTAATACTTATCAAGAGAATACTTATTTTACTTCCATCTTTAATCGCTTTAGAGAAAAAGGATATCACACAAGCAGTTATCATGATTTAGATGATACTTATTATACAAGAAGCGTGTTCCATTTAAATATGGGAAGTGAAGCATACTATGATGGCAATCGTTTAGGGATAGATTTTGACTCTACAAACTACAATGAATGGCCAAGCGATGTGGACTTTATAGAACAAGCAAGCGAAATTTTTACAGATGAAGAACCATTTATGGCATGGTTAACTACCGTATCAGCACATCAACCATACGACTCACCAAGTGTATTAGGCGAGAAATATTTTAGCCTATTTGATGATACCGATTATCCAGATACTCTAAAAAGATATATGTCAAAATTAAAAGTCACCGATGACGCATTAGGAAGATTATTAGATATCCTAGAGGAAAAAGGCATTTTAGAGGATACAGTCATTGTCATGTATGGCGACCATTACCCATATGGTTTAGTAGACAGTGATGTTCAGGCAGCCGTAGATTACGATGTCGAAGAATTTTATGAGATAGAACAAACCCCATTTGTAATTTATAATAGTGAATTAGAACCAAAAGTATTTAGCGAAAAAACATCATATATGAATATTCTTCCAACCATAGCTAATCTCTTTAATTTAGACTATGACCCAAGATTTTATCTAGGAGAAGACTTATTCAGTGAAGACTTTTCAGACCGTGTAGTATTCGCCGATAGCTCTTGGGAAGATGCCATCGCACGTTATGATGCAGGAAGTGGTACCGTAACTTATTTTGGAAGTGACACGTACTCTACAAGAGAGTTACAAGCAATTAATACCGAAATTTATCAGAAAAAAGAAATGAGTAAATTAGCAATAATGAATAATTACTTTGATTATTTAGAGAAAAAATTAGACGAAAAGAAAGGAGAAAAAAGTGACACAAATGAAGAAACTGATGATAGTGGAGTCTCCTCACAAGAGTAAGACCATCGCTGGGTTTTTAGGACGTGATTATAAAGTAGTATCTAGTAAAGGCCATATTATGGATTTAGCAACTACCGGGAAATTTGGCTTAGGAGTCGATGTAGAAAATGACTTCAAGCCAACCTATGTTCCAATTAAAGGAAAGAAAAGCTTAATCACAGAACTAAAGCGTGAAGTCAAAAATGCCGATTTCGTTTATCTAGCAACCGACCCAGACCGTGAAGGAGAAGCAATTAGTTGGCATTTAAAAGAAAGTTTAGGGGTCAAAGAAGAAAATTATGAACGAGTAACCTTTAACGAAATTACCAAAGATGTTGTATTAAATGCTATCAATAATCCTCGAAAGATAGATGATAACTTAGTAAAAAGCCAAGAAACAAGACGAATTCTAGACAGAATTATTGGCTTTAGACTAAGTAAGCTTATGCAAAGCAAAACTGGTGGTAAAAGTGCCGGACGTGTTCAAAGTGTAGCATTAAAACTAATTGTCGACCGTGAACGAAAAATAGCATCTTTTGTACCAGAAGAATACTGGACCATTACCGCAGATTTTAAAGATTTCACAGCGACTTTAGAAAAATACAAAAACAAAAAAATTGAAATCAAAGGTGAACGCGAAGCAGATGACATTTTAAAAAGTCTATCCAAAGCATTTCATATTGAAAATGTCGATGAGAAAAAAACAACTAGAAATTCAAAACCAGTATTTAAAACAACAACTATGCAAACAATGGCATCGAATAAACTAGGATTTGCTTCATCAAGAACCATGCGTGTTGCTCAAAAACTATACGAAGGAGTGGAACTAGAAAATCACGAAAGTGTAGGTTTAATTACCTATATGCGTACGGACTCAGAACGTGTATCTCCAGAGTTTGTCAAAGAAACAAAAGCTTATATTGAAAAAAAATACGGATCTGAATATGTTGGTAGTGTAAAAGTGCCAAAGAAAAAAGAAAATATTCAAGATGCTCATGAAGGAATTAGACCGACAAGTATCTATAGAACACCAGAGTCAGTAAAACCTTATTTGACCTCAGATGAATATAAACTGTATGATATGATTTATTATCGAGCATTAGCAAGCATTATGGCTGGAGCAGGTTTATTAAATACTACAGTTCTTTTAGAAAACAATGATTACCTATTTAAAGCAACCGGTTCCGTCTTAAAATTTGATGGATATTTAAAAGTATACGGCAAATACGAAGACCAAAAAGATACAATTTTACCAGACTTTGCAAATTACAAAAGCGATACTATCATTGCTGACGAAATAAAAAAAGAACAACATTTTACCAAACCAGAACCAAGATTTACAGAAGGTTCACTCATTAAAGAAATGGAACGTCTCGGCATAGGAAGACCAAGTACTTACGCTCCAACAATCCAAACCTTAAAGGATAGAACATATATTGTAGTCGAAGAGAAAAAACTAGTACCAACAGAAATCGGTATAGAAACAACCGATAAACTTCAAGAGTTCTTTAGTAACATTATTAATGTAGAATATACAGCAGAGATGGAAACAGACCTTGATGAAATAGCAGAAGATAAAATGGACTCTGTAAAAGTTCTAAAAGAGTTCTATAATGAATTTGAACCAATGGTAGAAAATGCTTTCAAAAAAATGGAAAAGAAAGAGGCGGAAGAAACAGGAGAAAACTGTCCAGAATGTGGTAGTCCTCTTGTAATAAGAAGAGGTAAATATGGCGAGTTTGTTGCATGTTCTAACTATCCAAACTGTAAATATATCAAAAAAGAAGAAAAGAAAATTACAGAGATTATGCCTTGTCCAAAATGTGATGGAACAATTGTTGAGAAAAAAACAAGAAAAGGAAAAATTTTCTATGGTTGCAGTAATTATCCAAAATGTGACTTTGCATCTTGGGATAAACCAATCGAAAAGAAATGTCCAAATTGTGATGGAACTTTACTAGAAAAGAAAAATGGCTCTATCACATGCATGAACTGTGATTACAAAGAAAATGAATAAATAACACATTCCTTACGGTTTGTGTTTTTTTCATCAACCAAAAATCAAACAGTTGGAAAATATGCGAGGCATGTAACTCTAAATATAGAATATATTATCAGTCACGGCCGATAATTCACCTTGAAATTAGAATAAACTTTTAACATGTAAATATGTGTCTGTTCGCTTGTCTTAAACAAAATTGTTTGGTATAGTAATACGCGATACATCTGAAAGTCAGGTGCCTTTCCCTTTATATTTTTAAGAATATAGAAAGGGGCGTTGCTTATGCGTAAAAGTGAAAAAACTTTATATGTCATAATCGAGCAATTGTTGATAGTAATAATTTTATTATTATTGATAGTTATTTTTAAATAAAATAAAGGCACCTGAATCAACTTGCGTTGAATCGGGTGCCCCAAAAACATTACGGGAAAGCATCTGATATCCACTTCAGATGTATCCTTTTTTATTTTATGAAGTTTCCTTCATCTGTATTCATGATATCACATTTTTCTTCTTTTGACAAATTTTTATAAATTTAGATTCCGTCTTTTTTCCTTTTTCTAAAATTTGACTTATCTTTAAATTTTTAGTAAAATAGCCCCTAAAAGAGGGGGATAACATGACAAAAATGAGTATCATTATACCGGTTTATAATAAAGAAAAATATGTAAGTTCCTGTTTAAATTCTATAATTCATAGCAATATGAAAGATGTAGAAATTATTTGCATCAATGACCATAGTATAGACCATAGTCTAGATATCCTACGTCAATTTGAAAAGTTAGACCCAAGAATAAAAGTAATCGATATGATAGAACATCATGGAGTTTCATGGGCCAGAAATATAGGAATGAGCTTAGCCCAGGGAGAGTATATTGCATTTGTTGATGCCGATGACGTCGTGTCCAAAAACATGTATGAAGATTATTATGAATATGCCAAATATTATGATGCCCCAATTGTAAAAGGCTCTTTCTGGAAAATAGATGAAGATGAATTTCTAGAACATTATAGTTTTGAAACCCTAAGACAAAAACCTAAAATGGTAAGTCTTTTAAATAACGACTATGAAATATATAATGAATCACCAGCAATATGGAATAAAATATATAGTCATGATTTTATAGAAGGAATAACTTTTTTAGAAAATCATATATTTGAAGATATATCTTTTACTTATCCTTTATTATTAAAAGCGGACATTATGTTAGAAATGCAAGAAAGAGATTATTACTATCGCAGAACTCCAAACAGTATTTTAAATAGACAAGAACCAATTAATCCCAAAATATTAGATATTATAGATGTTTATAAGGAATGTATTCATTTAGGAAAAAAGTTTTTTTTAACACCTTATCAAATGAATTTGTTAAAGGGCAGAGTAAAAAAAGATATTTACGATAATTTATGGATGATTAAAGATGCCAAAATTTCACCAGAAGAAAAACGAAAAATTTTATCCAATATTCTAACATTATTCTTACACTTTGACCCAAAGTTTTTAGAAACAAATGGAGAATATGAAAGAAGAATGAATGAGTACAGTATAGAACAATTAATCCCCTATGCTGGAGGAGAAATGCTAGATCAAGAAGATGAAATAATTAAAAAAGATACACTAGCAAGAATAAGAAAAATAAATCAAAGGAAGATTACATGAAAGAAGAACTTTTAAAATTAATGCTAGAGTATACAAACGAAAGAATAAATACGGATAAAGAACTAATGGATAAAATAATCGAGATAGTGGTAAATGATCAAGAACTAAACAAATATGTTCGTAAAATTTCTTTCCTTGACAAAGCACCAAGAGAAAAAAAGTGGCTTAACGTTGCCGAGTATCAGCCCGCTCTCAAGAAATTAATAATACATACTAAAGTACTTTCTGACGTTTTAGAAGAGAGTATAGAAAGCAAGTTGTTCTTTAATCCATCAGAAAAAAATCTATACAGAAATGTCATGATAACCCAGATTATGTTACATGAACTAGAGCATGCCAAACAGTAGAAAATCCAAAATACTCTGCAAGATACATCTTTAGAAGCCCAAATAATAAGAGCGTGCAATATCATTGATTTTGCCTTACAAAGCCCAGCAAATATTGCATACGCAATAAAAAGTGGTAAAGGAAAAACTTTAAAAAATGCCTTTTTCCATGACACTGTCTGGACTATCCATAAAATGGACCCTAGAGAACGCTTAGCTCAAATTCATTCTCATCAGTTAATCATTGAATTATTAAAAGAAATACACGAAAAAAACCCCTTTGTATATTTAATAGAATACCTGATACTTACAAAAGAATATCTAAAAAATTATAAAGAAGCCCAAGCGAAAAGAACATGTCCAACCGAAGTTTATTTATATACAATCGCGTGTCCAAAAGAATGGCAAGCACTTCCATTTTATGATGAAGACACAAAAATTTTACTAAAAAATGTTACAGAAACATTAAGTTTAAAAAAAAGACTTTCCTTAGGTCTTCCGATTAGCCAAGAAGAATATAATAAAGTAAAGAGTCAGCAAGTATTATAAAAATAATTTCATTGCTAAGCGTATAAAATTATGATACTATAATTGTATAAGGAGGAAAAAATATGACACCAGGAATGATAATATTGATTGTCGTTGTAGCAATTGTTGTTTTATTGCTTATCTATGTTGCATCTACTTATAATAAATTAGTAGATTTAAGAAACAGAGTCCATGACCAATGGAGTCAAATCGATGTACAATTAAAAAGAAGATTTGATTTAATTCCTAATCTTGTAAGTACAGTAAAAGGATATGCAAAACATGAAGAAGAGACATTAAACAAAGTAATTGCAGCTCGTAATTCTTATGCATCTGCTAAAACTGCAGACGAAAAAATGAAAGCAAATAACGAATTGACACAAACATTAAGTCATTTATTTGCTGTAGCAGAAAATTATCCAGACTTAAAAGCAAACACAAACTTCTTAGAATTACAAACAGAATTACAAGATACGGAAAATAAAATTGCTATGGCTCGTCAATTCTATAACGATACCGTACTAACATTAAACAACAAAATTGAAATGTTCCCATCAAACATCATCGCGGGATTATTTCATTTCAAAAAAGAAGAATTCTTCCAAGCTGGTGAAGAAGAACGTCAAAATGTTAAAGTGGAATTCTAAGCTTACTTCTAGTAAGTTTTCTTTTTTAGAAAAAGGAGAGACTATGAAAAAAATATGCTTTTTAATACTATGCTTAATACTACCAGGTAAGGTATATGCTAGTACTGTTAATTATGATTTCGATTCCTTTTATGTCGATGCTGATATTTTAGAAAATGGCGATATGCATGTCGAAGAACTGATCGTTCTAGATGGAACATTTCATGGCTATGTAAGAGACCTTGTGTATGAAAACAGTCGCTTACAACATCATGATCCCGTGGATTTATCACAAGATGCCATCTATAATGCAACAAACATAAAAGATATCAAAATAAAAGCCAAGAAAATAGAATTAGACGAAGTATCGTTTGACTTATTGGATGACACAGATTATACAGAATTAACAAGAAATTATTATAAAGAGGAAGCAAAAAACGGAGACTATGTAGAGTCAAGCATTCAAAGTGGAAAATCATTACAAATGTTTTATGAAGCGGATAATGAAGCCATGGCATTCGTAGTCGAATATACCCTTCAAGATGTCGTAGTCCTTCATAACGATATTGCAGAAATATATTGGACTTTTTTAGGAAGTGGGTTTGAAGAAACCATTAATGATGTTCAAATAAGAGTAAGACTCCCACAAGAAGACACAGAGGACCACTTCCGGATATGGGCACATGGAGATATCACTGGAAATATTGATTTTTTAGATAATCAAACATTACTGGCTAGCATCAAAAGAGTATCTCCAGGAACAGAGATTGACATTCGTGCAACTTTTAATAAAGACTTTGTATCCGACATCAGCTTATCCAAACAAAGTGGTATCGATGCTTTCGACAAAATTATTGACGTCGAAGAAGAACGGGCTCGTGTTGCTAATGAACAAAGACGTCAGGCACGTTTTGTTCGCCAGGTCATAGAAATTATTTGTTATATTTATATCGTATTATTAATTATCTGGTGGATTTACGTATATATCCGTTTTGATAAAGAATACAAAAGCAACTTCAAAGAGGAATACTATCGTGAATTTATTGAAGATTACAACGTAGAAGTAGTAGATTATTTAATGAACAATACCATTACCCCAAATGCAATGTCTGCTTCAATTTTAAATTTAATTTATAAGAAAAATATAAAAGTGGAAGAAATTCCAAGTAAGAAGAAAAAGAAAGAATACGAGTTTACTTTGATAAATCGTGAGAACGTAAATGATACAGAAGACGTATTACTAGATTTCTTATTTGATAATGTTGGAAAAGAAGGAAAGTTTACAACCAAAGATCTAGAAAACTATGCCAAGAGTCCTAAAACAATGAATACTTTTGAAGCAAGTTACAACAATTGGCTTCGCTGCGTCAAAAAAGATGCCGAAAGACAAAATTTCTTTGAAAAAAATGGCTTGCCAATTATTTCAGCAATCTTCTTCCTATTAATCGCTTTATTTATCATTTTAGCAACCTTGTATTTCAATGTAGATACCTGGATGTCTCTAGTGGTAATGTCTATTAGCATTGTCTTCTTAATTTATTCCTTCTTAATCAAAAAAAGAACAAAAAAAGGCCAAGAAGACTATGTAAGATGGCTTGCCTTTAAACATTTCTTAGAAGATTTTGGAAAATTTGATATCAAAGAATTACCAGAAATAGCTTTATGGGAAAGATATTTAGTATATGCAACCGTATTCGGTCTAGCCGATAAAGTAGAAGAAGCAATGAACGTAAAAATAAATGAAATACCAGAAGATGTATACATGGTGTACCCAATTTGGTTGGATTACCATATTGCCCACACAATCCATCATGCTGTGAACAGTAGTATTATGGAAAACAGAACCAGTGTTGCCAATTCCCGCATCGCGAACAGTTCTAATTCCAGTGGGTCAGGATTTGGCGGAGGCTTCTCAAGCGGTGGTGGCTTCGGCGGCGGAGGCGGCGGAGGCCATGGATTTTAACGAAAAAGAAGAAAGTGGTGAATATGGTTCTTCCGATAGTTTGTTTGAAACTATCTATAAAGTAGGTTGAAATATACCTGCTTTTTCATATGAGATTTGATAATATGGATATGATACGGAGGTAAACATGTACGAAGTAAATTCCTATTATCAAG
>DVGF01000053.1 GCA_018712835.1 Candidatus Ventrenecus stercoripullorum | reverse complement strand
AAATTTTTGCTTTTTCATATTTTAAGATAAAAATGATGCTTTTTTCTTTATTTCTTCGGTGCGTTCACTTTTTTTTGCCTTCTTGTTATTCCTTTTGTTATCATGGTTTATTCAACAAAGAAATTTATTCTCAGAAAAAATTAATAAGGCAAAGAGTTACAAAAAAAAGCGTCAGCCCAAGAAGAATAGAGGCGTAGTTCTTCCTTAGAAGATAAAGTCCAAATAAATAAAGGAAGTCGTCTTCTGTACTTTTGAAAACGTGCCTTTTGTACGAAACATTTCTCGGCAGCAAGAAAGTCAGCCCGAGTATAACGAATAAGTAGCGCATTGCTAAAAAAATAAGTAACCAAGGAATAACGCTTCTTTCCGATTAAATAGCCAGTAGTCAAAGAAGTATGATTCTTAAGATAACGCACAATAGAGATTTGAAAAGACTTAAAAATAAGCACTCCAGAATAATTCTCAATACATTCCAAAATTTTTTGACAAATTAATGAAACGTTTTTAGTTTTCTTTATCTCAATATCGATCAAAACATCACCATTGATAAGAGAAAGCACCTCTTTTAATGTAGGAATATGTTCTTTAGTAGAAAGCAAAAAATAGTTTTTTAATTCCGAAAAAGTACAATCTTCGATATTTTTGTCAACGCCACACATTCTTTGAAGATTTTTATCATGAAATACAACTAAGACACCATCTTTAGTAAGAGAGACATCTAGTTCAATTGGAAAATGATAATCTCTAGCGTTTCGAAATGCTGCGAGTGAGTTTTCAGGAATAACTTGATTATCAAAAATTCCCCGATGAGCAATCAAAATAGGTTCTTTCATTCATATCACCTAATATTAGTATACCAACTAAAAAGCAAAAAAACAGCCCTAAGCTGTTCATAATAAATTTTTCTTTTTCAGTAAGATAACTAAAACAATCGCAATGAAAAAAGATAGACTGACAATTAAAACAAACGAAAAGGGATTCGTCCCAAAAGAACCAAGCGACAAATTCATACCTAAAAATGAAGAAATCATCGTTGGAATAGAGATAACTAAAGTAATCGATGTCAAAAACTTCATAATATCATTTAAATTGTTAGAAATAATAGAACTATATGTATCCATCGTATTCTCTAAGATTTCACGGTAAGTATTCGCCATTTCAATTGCTTGCTTAATTTCTATTTGAACATCAACTAAAAGATCTTGTTCTTCTGATAATAAATTACAATTATTTTCAATCTTTTCTAATACAGAACGATTTCCTTGTAAGGCAGTCGTAAAATATAGCAGACTTTTCTGTAAAGTAAGCATATGCTCTAAATCTTTATTACTGGTAGATTTAATAAGTGTTTTTTCCTTAGAAAGAATATCTTCTTGAATTTCATTTAAGTAACGAATATAATATTCAATCGTTTTATTAATTAAGAAAATAGGAAAACTTCTTCTATGTAAAAAGCGTAGCCCATGAATTCTTCCTTTTTTTAAATCCGTAATAATAGGATGATGTGAGGTTGTAACTGTTAAAATACCATTGTTAAACACAAAGATTGCCATCGGTAAAGCCCGGTACTTTTTCTTTTCTTTATTCAAAATAACATAAGGAATTTTAATAATAAACAACACATAATTTGGTTCGATTTCCATATGCGGTGTTTCAGAACGGTCTAACGCTTTCCTAAGAACTTTAGCTTCAATATCAAGACTTGCACAAACAGACTTCATTTCTTCTTCACTAGGGTTATTTAAATGTACCCAAAAATTCTTTAAAATGTTTTTTCTTGGTTGAGGAATATTGTTTTTTACTTGATAAATATATTTCATAGTAATCACCCATTTCATTGTAGCACATATTTTATTTTTTTCTAGACTCTTTTAAAAAAACTATTTCTTTTATATAATAGTAGAAACGAGGTGAGCCTATGCAAAAAGAATTATTGATACCAGCAGGAAGCATGGAGTCATTAAAAAAAGCTGTATTAAACGGAGCCGATGCGGTTTATATTGGTGGTAAACATTTTGGGGCGAGAGCATTTGCTAAAAACTTTACCGAAGAAGAAATCATCGAAGCGAAATCCTTCTGCCATCTTTACGGTGCAAAACTTTATGTAACAGTAAATACCATGGTCTATCAGTCCGAATGGGAAAATGTAACTCAATATATAAACTTCTTGCATCGAGCGAATGTCGATGCCTTAATCGTATCCGATATCGGTTTAATCTCATACATTCATGAGACTTTTCCAGATTTAGAAATCCACGCATCTACCCAAGCACATACTTATACTGTAGAACAATGTTATTTTCTAAAAGAATTAGGAGTTACGAGAGTAGTGTTAGATAGAGAAATGTCTCTAGAAGAAATCGAAGCAATCCCTAATATATTAGAAAAAGAAGTATTTATTCATGGTGCTTTATGTGTTTCCTATTCTGGTCAATGTCTTATGAGTGCCTTAAAAGGAGGACGAAGCGGTAATCGTGGGTCCTGTGCTCAAGTTTGCCGGTTGCCGTATGAAATATATAAAAATAAAGTATTAAAAGCTACCGAAGAAAGTTATATATTATCTACAAAAGAACTAAATACCTCAAGAAACATTTCCGCGTTACTAAATAGTAGCATTACAAGCTTTAAAGTAGAAGGAAGAATGAAAAGCCCAGATTACGTAGCCTTTATCACACGTTTTTATCGTACCTTAATCGATAACTTCCTAATAAATCATTCTAAAAAAATAACCGAAGAAGACACCAAAAAACTAAAAACACTATTTAATCGTGGCTTTACAAACGGCTATCTTTTCAAAGAACCAAACATCATGAATTTCAAAACTCCTAATCATCAAGGAATACCTATTGGCAAAGTACTTGCTTGGAATGCTCAAAAAATTAAAATTCTTTTGGAAGAAGATTTAACCCAAGGAGACGGTATTCGTTTTAAAGAAATAAAATCAGGAATGATTGTAAATTTTCTATACGATGAAACAATGAAACTAATTCACGAAGCCAAAAAAGGAAGTGTCATATATGTCGATAATAAAGTTGAGTTGCACCAAAAAGGGACAGTGCTAAAAACATACGATACGTGCCTTACCAAAGAAATAGAAGAGTATTCTTCCAAAAAAATTCCAATCCAAATGATTATCAAAATAACTGAAAAAACATTTTCTTTAGAAATCAGTGATTTTAAAAACACTTTGACTATCAACAAAGAAATTTGTGAAAAAGCAAAAACATGCTCTACAACCAAAGAAACCGTGCTAAAACAATGCGACCGCCTAAAAGATACCCCATTTTTCTTACAAGATATCAAAATAGAACTTCCAGAAAACGTATTCATTCCTGTCAGTAAAATCAATGAAATTCGAAGAGAAGCAGTAGCAAACCTAATAACATTACGTTCTAAATAGAAAGGTGAAATATGAAAACAAACATCAGCGTATTCGTACGAAATGAAACCCAATATCACATAGTTAAAAAATATAACATAACAGACATTTATACAGACCAAGTATCATTAGCACAAAAATATCCGGAAATCTACTATCAAATACCAAGAACTAACACAAAAAAAAGTTCATTACCAAATCGCTTGTTAGTAAATAATACAGGTGTTATGATGAAACAACAAGGAAAAAAAGAAATGATTGGCGATTACTTTTTGAATATTGCAAACATTGCGACGATAAAACTTTTCTCCCAATACGTGAGTAAAATGACTTTATCGATAGAATATCCAAAAGACGAAATAAATTTACTAAAAGAATATGCTTCAGAAATTGAAGTGTTCCTTTATGGAAGAGTCGAAGTAATGTTATTAAAAAGCCATCCTATTTTCACCAAAAACGGCTATGAATTAAAAGACAACGAAGGACATTTTTACCCAGTAAGAGTAGAGGGCGAAAAACACGTGCACATCTTCCATTACGAACCATTAAACAGACTATCGGATCTAGTAGAGTATCAAAGAGAAGGTATTACCAACTTTCGAATTGACTTTTTTGACGAAACACCAGAAGAAATCGAAGCAATTCTAAGCCAAGTAACAGAATAAGAGCTTCACTTGTCATTATTTGACAGAAATGAAACAACTTTTTTTCTTAAAACAACCACTTTTTGCTATATTAATATTAGTTAGAATAGAAAGAGGGATTATATGAAAGCACCAAAAGTGATGGAACATATTAAACCAGCACATATTGAATGTACAAAGGAGGATATTGCACCTATCGTAATTATGCCAGGAGACCCATTACGTGCCAAATACATCGCTGAGAAATTTTTAACAGATGCAAAATTAATAAACAGAGCCAGAAATATGTTTGGTTATACCGGATATTACAACGGAAAAAGAGTAACAGTTATGGGCCATGGTATGGGTATGCCTAGTGTAAGTATCTATGCTTTTGAGTTATTTTACTTCTTTGGCGTTGAAAAAATTATTAGAATTGGTACCTGTGGTGGCTTAAATGATAGTGTCGATGTACCAGATGTTATCCTAGCAACAAACAGTTACACCGAAGCAAACTTTGCGTACACTTATAATGGAGACCCAACCCATTGGGCAAAACCAAGTGCACGTTTAAATGAAAAAATTCGTGAAACAGCAAAAAAAGAAGGTGTATCTTTAGTAGAAGGAAACGTAATATGTACTCAACAATTTGATTTTTATGCCGATTTAGAGCATATGTTACACCGTATTAAAGATAAAGATATTATTGTTGGTGAAATGGAAACATTCGCGTTATTCCATATTGCTAACAGCTTTGACAAAGAAGCGGCTGCATTACTAACAGTAGTAGATAGTATTTATAAAGATACATTCCTTTCCATAGAAGATAGAGAAAAATCTTTAGATACCATGATTAAATTAGCTTTAGAAAGTCTATAAGAACAAAAAGGAATAAAGTAGAAAATAAATTTTCTGTTTTTTTCCTTGGAATACCTCACGGTATTCCTCTTTTTATTAAGACCACATTTCCGAGGGTCGCCCCCGTACTATTTTTTATTTCATTTTAATTAGGTAGATATTTGATGAAATGTCTTCCCACACCATCTACAATTGTACTCTATTGTTTGTAAGATTTTTTGAAAACTAACATTGCTAATACTCTTTCTTAAATTCTTGGAATTATTTTCTTTGGATAGCATCTTTCTTACTTTTAATCTTTCTGCTAATATAATTTCTTTTCCTTTTAATATCTTAGATACAACTTCTTCTAGATATTTCTTTCTTGCATTTTTGAGTTTCCGATAAAGTTTTTCTAGTTTTCTTAAAGTTTTATTATAGTTTTTATTTCCTATTTTTACTTTCTTTAATTTAGGTAAAGTAATTGTTTTTTCTTTCATATCTACTCCAATACTAGCATATTCTTTTCTTTTATAACTACTTTTATTACAATTGGTCGATAGCTTTCTTTTTCTCCTTTAACATTTGATTATATAGAAATCTTGTATATCCAAACGTTTTATGAATGAGTATTTCCTGTTCTTTCGTTAGATAAAGTCGAAACTGATAAGCTTTTGTAATTTTCATATGGGGGTATTGGATTACTTTCCTGTTGTACAAAAAAAGAAATCACTTACGATGTCTCTTAAAGAAGTCCACATCCATAATGATTTCTTTTTTATTATGCTATGGTCCAGTTGGCCCTGTAGGTCCCGTCGGTCCGGTAGGTCCTGTAGCACCAGTTGTACCTGCAGTTCCTTGTGGTCCAGTTGGTCCGGTAGGCCCCGTTGCCCCTGTTGTACCAGCAGTTCCCTGAGGTCCCGTTGCTCCGGTAGGTCCTGTAGCACCAGTTGTACCAGCAGTTCCCTGAGGTCCCGTTGCACCCGTAGGTCCTGTAGCACCAGTTGTACCTGCAGTTCCTTGAGGTCCGGTAGGCCCAGTTGCACCCGTAGGTCCAGTCGCTCCAGCAGTACCAGTAGTACCTTGTGGACCAGTTGGTCCTTGCGGAATAGTTAAATTTAAAGAATAAGCATTTCCACCCAATGGAGTAACAGATGCACTAGCAGTACTTCCAGGTGCACCAGTTGTCACAGTTCCAATTGCTAAAGTAATACTTGGTCCAGTCGCCCCAGTCGCCCCAGTTGGCCCCGTAGGACCAGTAGCCCCAGTTCCTTGTGGTCCTGTAGCACCCGTTGCTCCGGTAGGTCCTGTGGCTCCTGTTGGTCCCGTTGCTCCGGTAGGCCCAGTTGCACCAGTTGGTCCCGTAGTTCCTTGAGTCCCGCTAGTTCCAGGCACACCTTGTGGACCAGTCGCACCAGTAGGGCCAGTTGGTCCGGTTGCCCCAGTCGGTCCTGTGGCTCCCGCAGGAATAACAAAATTTAAAATAGCATTTTCATTCGTTCCAGCATTTACAACAGAAGGAGTGCTTCCGGGTAGACCCACCGTAGTAGTGCCAATCGCGATGGTCGCAGGTCCTTGCGGTCCTGTTGGCCCAGTAGGTCCCACTCTTGGTGTACAACAACAGCCTTGACTAAAACCATTTTTTTGATAATTTTTCACATAGTTATATGCCTTTTGATAATCACTACAATTATTCATAACATTCTCCTTTCATATATAAAATATGTAGAAAAAGAAAAATTGTTTGTTTTTTTAACTAATAAACCTAAAAAACAAGAATATTTTTAGAAGAATAAAAAAATTACATGGTCAAGACAAAAAAAATATGTTATACTAATGTAGAGTAAAGAGAGTAGGGATGACATGGAAGATGTAGCAAATGAAGCAAACAATAAGTTAAAACCATTAAAATATCCTGGACTGGGTTTATTTATGACATTTAAAATTATCTTTGAAATTATTGTATATATTATTCAATGTACGTGGCGTGGAGTACTTTTCGTCTTTAAAGATATTCCAATTATGATATGGCAAAGACTAAGTGGTAAAGTAGACGAAGCCTACCGTGGAACACAGGCAGCATTGCAAAAAGAAGCCAAACCAAAAGAAGCAACTGCTCCGAAAAAAAGTGTTCTGAATATGGATTTAAATGACCTATTAAAAAACACTAGTTTCATGAAGAAAAAATTCGAGAAACTCGAAAAAGAAAAAGTGAAATTATTAGAAGAATTACAAGGACCAGGAAAAATCCGTAGTAAAGAAGCAAAAGTTTACAAATTTACTGCTAAAAACAAAGAAGGTAAACTAGAAACAGGAATTATCAGTGGTTTGTCAAAACTAGATATTAATACCTTTTTAGTTCAAGATGGCTATGATGTATATAAAATAGAAAACAACCAATACATCGATTTCCTTTACGGGCAAAAGAGTATACTTGCACCTAAATTAAAAACAAAGGACTTGCTATTTTGGCTTACCCAATTGTCAACATATTTAAAAAGTGGAATTACATTAGCAGAGTCTATTCGTATTTTGAACTTACAGATGAACAAAAAACCAACATACAAAAGAGCGTTCCAATCAGTCATTTACGAATTAACTATGGGAGAACCATTCTCAGCAGCATTGGAAAAACAAGGAACAATGTTTCCACCACTTTTAATCAATATGATAAAAGCCGCAGAAGCAACTGGAGAATTACAAGAAACATTAGATGACATGGCTAATTATTACGAAGAAATCGATAGAACTCACAAACAAATGGTGTCAGCAATGAGTTATCCAACAGTTATCATGATTTTCAGTTTAGCGGTTATAACATTCATATTAGTATGGGTTATCCCAGACTTCTTGGAAATCTATGAAAGTGCAGGTGCCCAAATTCAAGGACTTACAGCCGTGGTTATTTCCGTCAGTGTCTTCTTACAAAATAACTTGGCAACTGTATTATTAGTCATCATTTTAATTATTACAATTCTAGTAATATGTTATAAAAAAATCAAAGCGTTCCGTGTCAAAGCACAGATCCTAGGAATGAAATTACCAGTGATTGGAGATATTATCATTTATAATGAAATGGCAATCTTTTCAAAAACATTTTCTTCTCTATTACGAAACAACGTCTTTATTACAGAAAGTATTGATATACTAAGTAAAATCACAAACAATGAAATATACAAAGAAATCATGTACAATACCATTAATAACGTTGTCAATGGAGAAAAAATCAGTTTAGCATTCAAAGACCATTGGGCAGTACCAGACGTTGCTTACTACATGATAGTAACTGGTGAGTCTACTGGACAACTTGCAGAAATGATGGGAAAAGTAAGTACATACTATCAAGAAATGCACCGTAATATTATCAATAACATGAAATCATTTGTAGAACCAATTCTTATCTGTTTCTTAGCAGTTATCGTTGGTGTCATTATCATCTCTGTTATTGTACCGATGTTCGAATTAATGAGTCAAATTAAGCAATAGGGGGCTAATTTATGAATATATTTTATGCAATTATCTTCTTTATTTTAGGAAGTAGTTTAGCTTCATTTTATGGGGTAGTCGGGGCAAGACTACCTCTTCATGAGTCTATTATAAGTCCTAGTAGCCATTGCACGAAATGTCATCATAAACTTGCATGGTATGAACTAATCCCAGTCTTTTCCTTTCTTTTTTTAAGAGGAAAATGCAAACATTGTCATACAAAATTAAGCATAGCCGATCCTTTATTAGAACTATTTACAGGATTATGCTTTGTCTTTTTTTATCTAAAATATGATATCAGTTACTCTTTTTTTATGAGTTTAATTCTGATATCTTTACTAGATTTAATCTTTATTAGTGATTTCAAATACATGATAATTTTAGACTCACCATTAGTTATTTCTGGAATTTTAATCTTTATCCTTAGATGGATTTACTTTGGTATTACTGAAGCTTTCCTCTATGTTGGATATGGAATTATCATGTTTTTATTCATGCTATTAGTAGGACTGTTAGGAAGCTTAATCTTTAAAAGAGAAGCTTTAGGTGGCGGAGATATAAAACTAGCTTTCATTGTAGGAATGGCAGTAGGAATTCCCTATGGGTTTATTGTATTAATTCTATCAACTTTCCTAGCTTTGCCGTATGCAACATTTAGCTTATTAACGAACACTTCCAAAGAAGTTCCATTCGGACCATTTATTATATCAGCATTATGTATTGTTTTCTTATTTTATGATAAGTTTAGTTACATCTTACAATTAATTTATTAAAAGAGTATTGAAAAATATTCTTTTTTTATTTATGTTGAACTTTTTATAATGGAAGTCTTTATTTAATAGACTTCTTTTTAAAAGCTCAACATAACTAAAAGTTCAACATAAATAAAAAAAGTAGGAGAATATCCTACAAATTTAATGTTTCTAAAGCCTGTTCACTCAAAGAAGAAATATTTGGTATTTCTTGATTTTTTTGAGTTTCAATATGTTCTTCTGGTCCTACATCTTTTCTACCCATAATTGCGTTTTTAAGTTCATTTTGCTCGTCGCCTAAGTCATCTTCAATATCGATAACTCTTAATACTTCTTCAAAACTTGTTAAACCATTAATAACCTTAATCAAACCATCATCAAGTAAACTTGTTGTATTACCACTGCTGTAGATTAAATTACGTATTTTTTCTTTTGGTAAATCATTAACGATCGCATCCCGAATATCTTGATTTAATAGTAATACCTCTTGAAGAGCAATACGACCAGAATAGCCATGGTAACATTCATCGCAACCAACTGGCTTATATATCTGATTAATTTCCATACCTAAAGCTTCTTTAAATACTCGTTTTTCATAATCAGTAGTGTCTCTTGCAGCCCGACACTTTGGACACAATTTTTTACAAAGTCTTTGAGAAATAATTGCTTCTAATGCGGAACCTAATAAATATTTTTCAACATCCATATCTGTTAAACGTTCAATCGTTGTTAAAGAGTTATTCGTGTGGATTGTCGAAAGTACTAAGTGACCTGTAATAGAAGCACGAACAGCAATTCTAGCAGTTTCACTATCACGAATTTCTCCAATCATGATAATATCAGGGTCCTGTCGCAAGATAGAACGTAGAGCATTACCAAAGGTTAATCCAATTTCACTTATAACTTGTACCTGATTGATACCATTAATCTTCATTTCAACGGGGTCTTCTACAGTAACGACATTTCGTTCAATCGTATTTAATTGTTGTAACATTGCATAAACAGTGGTTGATTTACCAGAACCAGTCGCACCAGTAACTAAAATAATTCCGTTTGGTTTAGAAATAGCCTTTTGTACTTGATTTAAACTTTTATCAGAAAAGCCTAAAGTTTCTAAAGTACTTAAACTAGCAGAATAATCTAAAATACGAACAACGACCTTCTCACCGTATACAATAGGTAGAGTAGAGACACGAAAGTCTATATCTTTCCCATCAATTTGCATCTTAATAGCCCCATCTTGAGGAACTCTAGACTCGGTAATATTCATTCCGGAAATAATCTTGATACGAGTAACCAAGTTTCTTTTAACAGACTCTGGAACAGTCGCATACAAAATAAGCTCTCCATCTACACGAATTCGTACATTCAAAATGGTCTCTGTTGGTTCAAAATGGATATCACTAGCTCTTTTTCTTGATGCATCAATTAACATATCACTAACAATATCAACAATTGGTTGATTTTCATAATCATACTCTTTAAACATATTCTCACCGTGCCCCTTTATTCTTTTAATATTTTATCATACCCTAAAAAAAAATACAACGAGATTGCTCTTCTTTGACAAAAAGTAATGTTAACTTTTGTACGAATATTTTCTTGTGAGTAAAATTTTTCCTTTTCCTGCAAATTTCATCTTTTTTCTCTCAAAAACATTTGGTATAATACGTCCATGAAGGAGTGGCTTGATATGGGGATAAATTACTTAAAGAAAACAAAAAGAGTAGCATGGGTATTATTCTTCTTTGTTGTTTTGCTATTATTTGTAACAACACTAGGACTACAAAATTACCTGTATCGAATTCAACAAGATGAACGACTCACTGGCATTGACAATTATTTAGACTATAATATTTCTGTTCGTACCCAAAATAGACGTGAAAAAAAATTCAAATTCCAATACGAAAATGACAATTACTACTACGATGGAATTGACGAAATATTTATTTCCTATGGTTCAACCACCGCATTTTTAGAAGAAATAATAACAAAAAAATATTTAGCTTTAAAAGATATAATAAATAATATGGTTCTAATACCAACAGAAGAAGAAAATGTTTCTTGGTATGTTCATAATTCAAGCCAAGAAGATCAAAGATTTATCATTCAAATTGTAACTTATGAAAACTATCGTGATATTATATTTCAAAATTATTCCGAAAGTACTTTAGAATTACTCGGATATGAAGAGATACAACGAAGATAATATTACAAATTTCACTAATGACAAGAGAATAAAGACCGATATGGAGTAAAGAAAGAATAGAGAGCAAAAGCAGTTTCAAAATCATACCATACAAAGTGATTTTCATGGTAGTTTTTGACTGGTCCAAAGCTTGCAATGTACTAGATAAAGGTGCTTCCAAATAAAACAAAACGAAGAATGGAGCAAGTGCTAGGATATAGTCGCTCCCGCGAGTCGTGTTATAAAGTAAAACAAGTAAAGGGTCTCGAAACCATAAAATAAAAACAGAACTTACAAAACCAATTAAAAAAGAATAGAGTAAAGCCTGCTTAAGTCTTTTTTTAATCATACATTTATTTTTCTGAGCATGAAACTTACTGATTTCTGGAATTAAAATTTGACAAATCGCAGACACAAAAAAAGATGGTAATGTCAAAAGTCCTATCGCATAAGCATTATAAGAAGCATATTCTGTTAAAATAAAATCGTTAGAGTATCCAGAGATCAACAGCAAATTTGTTAGAATAATTGGCTCTAAGAAAAACCCAATGTTCCCAATAAACCGGCTAGAAACATTAGGAATACTAATAGACATCACTCGTCCAATAATATTCTTTTGTATTTTTAAGTGTTCCCTTTGTAAAAGTGCTTTCTTTGGCAAAAAACAAGTAAACGTAAAAATACTAATAAGTTCTGTAATAATATTGACCAATATAAACAATATGACCCCAAGCATCACATTTTTAGAAGCAAAATAAGGAAGAATGAAAATCAGAAAAAAGATTCGAAATAACTGTTCAAAAATATTAGAAATCGTATTCGGAGTAACCCGAAACTTTCCTAAAAAATACCCTTTTAATATCGAAGAAATACTAATAAAAGGAAGAGTAAAAGCCATTGCCCAAATAATCGGTGTCACTTCTGGTTGCTTTAACAAATAAGTGGCAATAACCGGTGCTAAAAACAAAATAAGCACAATAAAGAAAACATTAAAAAGCAAAATAAAACAGGCCGTAGAAAAAACAATCGTTTTACTGCGTACCACCTCTTCACTCACTAACTTAGAAATACTGACAGGGAGAGCAAAAGTAGCTACCGTAATCAATAAAGAATAGGTTGGCATCACAATCGTATAAAGAGAAATACCCTCCACACCAATAGTCCGTGTAAAAAGAATTTTAATGATAAAACCAAAGATTTTTGTGATAAAACCACCAATTAATAGAATAAAAATTGACGTTTTAAATGTATCAGTTTTCAATATTCATCTTTCCTATTCCAAAACTTTAGTATATAATAATCTATGTAGAAGTGTGAATTTATAGAATTAGGTGAAAATATGAAAGAAGAAAAATTTTCAAGTTTAGAAGAATTATATCAGCGTTTAAAACCGGCACTTAGTACAAAGATGCGGGAAATGCACCGTGAGAAAATGGTAACCGTCACTGAAAGAGAAATTTGGAACTATTTATGTTACCATCTATGGCGTGGAAAAAATGCTTTAACATTAGGAGAAATGGTAAACGATATTTTAAACACAGACTCTTTTACCATTTACCGTGGAATTAGAGAGGAATAGCTTATGGAACCTATCAGTGTAAATAAACAAAGTAGTATCAGAATAAGTGGCTCAAAAACCCTATATTTTGACCCATTAGAAAGAGAAGAAAAACATGATGCAGACTATATTTTTATAACGCACCCCCATTTTGACCATTTTTCTTTATTATCAATACTAGAATTAAAAAAAGAAGATACTGTTTTTGTAACGCCGAAAGATATCGTGGAAGAATTACTATCGATTGGCATCAGCGAAGAATACATCGTTGTAGTAAAACCAAACAGAACATATTCTTACAAAAACATTGAATTTAGAACAATCCCAGCCTATAACCTTCATAAAAAAAATCACAAAAAAGATGCAGAGTGGGTTGGTTACATAGTCGAACTAGACAAAGTAATCTATTATATTGCAGGGGATACCGATGTTACAAAAGAAGCCAAAGAAGTCAACTGTGATGTTGCCTTTTTACCAGTAGGCGGAACTTATACAATGGATTGCATTGAAGCAGCAACCCTTTGTAATATCATCAAACCAAAACTGGCAATTCCAATTCATTACGGATACGTGGTAGGAAGTATTAAAGACGCAGAAGTGTTTAAAAAAAGACTTACAAAAGACATTGCCTGTAAAATCCTAATGAAATAACAACATCATAAATAGAAAAGAGGACCTTATGGAAATTAACGAAATATTCAACCAATTATTAGAAACTTGTGCCAAAATATATACAAGTGAAGAACTAGATGGTATCAAAAAAGCTTACGAATTTGGCTGTGCGCATCATCAAGGAAAAAAACGCCTAAATGGCACGGATTACATGACCCATCCACTAGGTGTGACTGAAATCCTTTTAGATTTAAATGTCGATGCAACAACCATCATGGCCGCATTAATTCATGAAACTATCAATCATGCAGGTGCTACAAAAGAAGAAATTGCAGAAATTTTTGGTGATGATGTAGCAAACATTGTCTGGGTAATCTCTAAATTAAATCGCTTAGAATTACAAGACGACTCAGAGTATTCAGCCATGAACCTTCGTAAAATTCTCGTTGGTATGAGCGAGGACGTCAGAGTCTTATTTTTAAAACTAGCCGATCGTCTTCACAATTTAAGAACAGCAGATGCTCTAAGTGAAAAAGACCGCAAACGAAAAGTAAACGAAACAATGACCGTTTTAATTCCAATTGCCCATCGTCTAGGCCTATACAAAATCAAAGGAGAAATGGAAGATTTATGCCTTCGTTATTCAAAACCAGATGTATATAATGATATCTTAGAACGATTAAATGCAACCTATACAGAATTAAAAGAAAGTCTTGGAGAAATGGAGGACTCCATCAGTGAAATGCTCATGGAACAAAACATTCCATTTCGTATCAAAAGTCGTGTAAAAAGTGTTTATAGCATCTATAACAAACTAAATAACGGTAAAAAATGGGAGAACATCTATGATATTCTAGCTTTACGAGTGATTGTTGATAAAGTTTCAGAATGTTACCTAGCAATCGGACTTATTCATGCTAAATATCGTCCAATTCCCGGAAGATTTAAAGACTACATTGCAATGCCAAAACAAAACATGTATCAAAGTTTACATACCGGAGTCTTTGGACCTGATGGTCATCGTTACGAAGTTCAAGTTAGAACCGAAGAGATGGATGAATTTGCCGAGAAAGGTGTCGCTGCCCATTTTGCTTATAAAGACAAACACTATGTCAAAAACATGATGGAACAACGTCTAGAAATATTAAGAAACTTAATAGAGTCTTCTGATAACTTATCGGATATCGAATTCAAAACCAATATTGAAGATGACCTATTTAACGAAAGTATCTATGTATTTACCCCAAAAGGAGACGTCTTAGAACTTCCTGCAGGTTCAACACCACTAGATTTTGCCTACCGCATTCATAGTGATGTGGGAAACAAAACGGTTCAAGCAATCGTAAACGATACCAGTGTTCCTTTAAACTACGAACTTCAAAACAATGATATTGTAAAAATCCGAACAAACCCAAATGGAACACCAAGCAAAGAATGGCTAAATTTTGTAAAAACAAGCCATGCAAGAAACAAAATCAAAGCATATTTCAGCAAACAAGATAAAGAAATCTATACCGAAAAAGGCCGGACCATCTTACAAAACGAATTACGTAAGAAAAAGCTGTCCTTTGACGAAGTTCTTTCTAGTGAAAACGTGAAAAAAATCTGTAAAGACTTAAAATTAGATAGCTTAGAAGATATTTACTTTTCAATTGGTTCTTTAAGATATACAGCAACTTACATTATTAGCCTAACAACCGAAGATAAAAAAGATGTTCAGGATGTCCTAATCGAAAAAGTTTTATCCAACCATCCATCTGAACAAAAAAATAGAACATCAGACATCTTAGTAGGAGGACAGTCTAATATCCTAGCCAATCTAGCAAAATGCTGTAAACCAGTTCTTGGCGATGACATCAAAGGCTTTATTACCAAAGGAGAAGGTGTCAGTGTGCACCGAGCAAACTGTCCAAATATTGAAGGCAAAACAGAACGCTTTGTCGATGTTTCATGGAACGATATTGGAGGCTTTTATTACACCGGTGTCAGAGTAGAGACAGATATCCAAAAAAATTATTTACTAGACATTATTAGCAAAGCAACAGCTAAAAATCTATACATTGACTCCTTTAAAACAAGAAACGACCAAACCAAAACTTATTACGATATTATTGTAAAAGTAAAAAATAAAGACCAATTAGATGATTTTATTACTAGCTTATATAGTTATAAATTTGTATTAAAAGCAGAAAGGATATAAAATGGAATCAGAAATTAGAATTTTGGAAATTGACAAAGAAAAATTCATAGAACAAATCGAAAAACTAGGCGCAACAAAGAAAGGCGAATACTTTTACAAACGTTGTGTCTATGATTTTCATCCTGCCAAAGTCGGCAAATGGATACGCTTACGAACAAGTGGAGAAGAAACTACCTTAACAATCAAAGAAATCATTGATAACAAAAAGATTGATGGCACAAGAGAACTAGAAATTGTCGTATCAGACTTTGAAAAGACCAAAGAGATTTTAGAAGAATTAGGATATATACCCAGAGATACCCAAGAAAACAAACGAACTCGTTACATGTACCAAGATGTTGAAATAGACATTGATACGTGGCCTCACATTCCTACTTATGTCGAAATAGAAGGCAAAGATGAAGATGCGGTCAAAGAGTTCTTAAAATGTATTTCCTACCAAGAAGAAAAACTGACAACCCTAGATGTTGACTCTATCTATCGGGAAATTTATCATATAGACCCTGACAAAACACCATTAGTATTCGAGGATGCAAAATGAAAGTAGTCGTTCAAAGAGCAAGAGATGCCGAAGTAAAAGTGGAAGGAAAAATCGTTGGAAAAATTGAGTCCGGTCTAATGATTTTAGTAGGATTTACAGATACAGATGGACTAGAACAAATCAAAAAAATAGCTCACAAAGTATTAAACTTACGAATATTTCCAGATGAAAACGGGGTCATGAACAAAAGTGTTTTAGATGTCGGTGGTTCCATACTTTCCGTATCCCAATTCACGCTATATGGAGATACAAAAAAAGGAAATCGCCCGAGTTATATCAAAGCCTTAAATGGTACCGAAGCAAAAAAACTTTATGAATTATGGAACGAAGAATTACAAAAAGAAATCACCGTGGAAACCGGTATCTTTGGTGCAGACATGGATGTAACTCTCACAAATGTCGGTCCAACAACTATCCTAATGGAAATCGAATAAAAAAGAAACAATAGCAAAGCCTATCGTTTCTTTTTTAATTGACTTTGGGTTTCAAAATTGTAATTTTTTGAAGACTTGTTATTTATAAATACCTATGATAAAATGTCATATAGATATGGATGTGTGATATGAAAAATAAAGAATTAACAAATGTCGCACCAAAAAAGAAATTTGCAGAAGGTATGTGCTTTTATAAAGTGTTCTGGATTTTTTTATTTGGCTGTGTCTTTGGAGCATATTATGAAGAAATATTAAACTTAGTGGTTCATTATCACTACCATCACGAAGTGGTTTGGCAACTAAGAAGAGGAGTAATATACGGTCCTATCTCACCAATTTATGGTTTTGGGGCAGTCTTAATGATTTTAGCATTAGGAAGAAAAAAACGCCCTGATTGGCAAACTCTTTTATATGGTGGTTTAATTGGTGGTGGATTTGAATATATTGTGAGTTTTTTACAAGAAACATTCTTAGGAACTGTATCTTGGGACTATACCAACGAACTATTAAATATCAATGGCCGAACAACTATCCCTTTCATGATTGTCTGGGGATTACTAGCGGTCGTTCTAGTAAAAATTGTCTATCCAACAATTTCATCTATCGTCGAGTCCTTACCAGAAAAGTTCGGTAAGATACTAACCAATATTCTAATCGTTTTACTAGCAATTGATTTTGCTGTTTCTTGGGGAGCCTTAATCCGTCAACAATTAAGGCATAACGGCGTTCCACCATTTACAGTTGTTGGAGAATTTTTTGACAAATATTATCCGGATGAAGTGTTAAAAGAAAGTTATGCGAATATGGTAGTAATAGAGGTGCGAGATTGATTATATACAGTTTAGGAACACTATTTATTTTAATAGCTTTTTTCTATGAAATAAAATTATTCTTTGGAAGAAGAAAAAACGAATTAAAAAAAGAAACCGATATTAAAGAAAATCCGGATATAGCCGTTTTCATACCGGCACGAAATGAGTCCAAAGTCATTGAAGAACTACTATGTTCGATTGAGACCCAGACCCATAAAATTCCTAGCAAGAATATTTACATTATCGTAGAAAGCAAAGAAGATAAAACAGTAGAAATTGCCAAAAAACATCACATGAACTACTTTGTAAGACAACACTTAGAAGGAAAAACAAAAGGATACGCCTTACAAGAAATGGTCGAAGACCTAAATAAGAAAAAGAAATTCTATGACTTATACTTTATATTTGATGCTGACAACATCTTAGATCCCCATTTTATAGAGTATATGTTAGAAGATTATCAAAATGGTTATGCCGTTTCCACTGGCTATCGTGCCTTAAAAAACAAAGATCATTATTTCCCGGTAAGTGCTGGCCTCACTTTTTTCATGATTAATGAACTTCGTAACCGTAACTCCTTAAAACATCAAGGAAACCTCATTTTATCAGGAACGGGATATTATATCCACGGAAAATACATCAAAGAGTGGGGGACATTTCCTTTTCACTCATTAACAGAAGACTACGAAAGTAGCTTATATTATACATTACATGGCATATCAACCCATTATCAAGAAAAAGCAAAATTCTATGATGAACAACCAACTACCTACAAACAAAGCGTAAACCAAAGAAGCAGATGGATTAAAGGATATTTAACAAACTGGCTACATTATAGACCATTGATGAAAGAAAAATTAAAAAAACATCCAAACAATCCAGGGTCTCTAACCGAAATGACAACCGGAATTATTCCTGCTTTATTTTTAGTAGTCGGATTACTACTATATCTAATAAATGCTCTATGGAATATTGGCTTTCATTTATCGTTAAATACATTATTTTATCTAAGCACTTTATTATTAGTAATCTATCTAGTCCTTGTCTTATTAACGGGAATACTACTATGGATGGTTGTTAAAGAAACAGAATTATCCTACAAAGTAATTCTAGGTGTATTATTTTATCATCCAATCTTCTTAGCCTCATACTTACATTGCTTCGTTGTTGCCTTAACCAAAAAAGATTTAGGCTGGGCTAGAATTGAACATAAAGCTAGTATGAAAGAAATGTCTTAAAACGACATTTTTTTATTTGGAACCTTTATATAATAAAACTGGTGATACTATGGCAAAGCGATTTAAAAGTAAAAAAAACAAAAACAAAAGATTAGAGCTCTATGCAATATGTTTTCTAATAATCCTATCATTTGCCTTTTTTCTCTCTTATTTTTCTTCTTTCTTCTCTAAAGAAAGCGTTTTAACATTTATGCTAAATACCAATCTTTTTTCTTCAAAGCATGAACAAAACGAACAAAAAGACATCTTAGATTTTTTACTAGATTACACGATTGGAAGACAAGAACTAGAGGAAGACGAATATGATGGAAGCAAATCTCCTCAAGAATATACACCAGACCCAACGCCAGAAGAAAACAAAGAAAATCCTCGAATTTATTTATACAACTCCCATCAAGGAGAAGAGTATAACGGAGATACCTTAGATAGCCATGACGTCGTACCAACTGTGATGCTTGCAAACTATCGTTTAAGAGAAGAACTAAACAACCTTGGCCTAAATACCATTGCCGAAACAAATCCAATTACAGAAGTATTAAAAGCCAATAATTGGAATTACGCTTCCAGCTATGAAGCAAGTAAACTCCTAATGACAGATGCATTAGAAAAAAATGGAACACTAGAGTACTTTTTCGATATTCATAGAGACTCTATTCCTTACGAAAGCTCTGTGATAACCTATGAAGGGACAACATACGCAAAAATTCTCTTTGTCATTGGAACGGACCACGAAAACTATGAACAAAACCTCTTACTGGCAGAAAAACTAAATACAATTTTAAATCAAAAAGTTCCCAATATTACACGGGGAATTATCAAAAAAGGAGGATCAGGTGTCAACGGCATCTACAACCAAGATTTTTCTCCCAATACACTTCTATTTGAAATAGGTGGCTCATATAATAAAATAAGTGAAGTGACAAACACAATTCATATACTTGCAGTGTCTTTAAAAGAAATGATTGGGTGAACTATGGAAAAGAAAAAGAATAAAGGAACTTGGGTACTAAAATTATTAGGAATTTTATTTATTCTTTATATTTCTTTAACAATTGCAATTTCAACAGGATATTACGAAGCCAAACTAAGCGAAAAAACAACAATTACAAACGAAGCAATCAGACAGTTTGAAGAAGATGTAAGAAACGGAAAAAACGTCGATATCAATGACTATTTAACGGACAACTACCAAGATTACTCCAATCAAACAACCAAAGCAGGATATGCCTTTTCCAGTGCTATTGAAGACTTTATGTCAAAAGGGATTAATGAAGTAGTAAATATTTTTAAGATGTTATTTACATAAAAAACCCGAAAAAACGTACAAAATGTACGAAAAAACACAAAAAAACTGTACAAAATGTACGAAAAAAATTTTGGCTTTGAAAATAACGTCAAATCAGTGCCATTATATGCAGTGTTTTGTATAACAAAATAAGAAAGATATTAGGCATCTTTCTTATTATTTTTTTCAAATGTAATCACAATATTATGTTTTTTAGCAAGTTCTAAAATATCAGAAAAGTAATAACGATTTTTACCACTTTCAATACCCTTAGCCCAAGAACGTCCTTTTTTTCCAAGCTCTGCACCTAACTGTTCTTGAGTAAGTCCTGTCCATTCTCTAAGTATTTTAAAAATATCTTTTGGTTCATATTGATTTGCATTTAATTTCATATCTTTCTCCTCATGCTTATTACATTACTATGAAATATTTTGAAAAGTTAAAAATGGTAGTTGACGGATACCTTTAGAGAATGCTATGATAATCATAGAAAAGGTATCAGATAGATACCAATAAAGGAGAACTTTATGAAAAAGAAAGTATTAATAGTTTTAGTCTTGATAAGTATGATGTGTATTATAGGGATAAGCTATGCTTTGTGGCGAAGAACTTTATCCCAAACAGATACAAATAGAATCACAGCAGATTGTTTTGAAATTACACTTACAAACGAAAAAGATATGATCACTTTAGAAAACACATTTCCTTTATATGACGAAGAAGGAATGCAAACTACACCATATACCTTTACCATTCAAAATAAATGTGCGTCTTATGCATCATACAACATAAATTTAGAATTACTAGATACAGTAACAGAAGATAATAGACTAGATCCTCAATATTTAAAAGTGGTTTTAGACGAAAATACTCCGAATTTATTAAGTAGTAACGAAGTAGTAGAACCAACTCTATCAAATGCTTATGCATCTTATGAACTAACAACAGGATATCTAGAACAAAATGAAGAAAAAACATACAACTTAAGATTATGGTTAGATGAAAACGTAACATTAAATGATCCAGTCGTAGGAAAAAGTATCATAGCAAAGATCACAGTAACAGCAAACTACATAGACCACATTCCAACCGATTATGAGAAGTGTGTAAGTGAGTATGGCGAAGATTCTATCCAATGTAGTATCATTGCAAATGTAGATACCACAGGAGCTTGTCCTACCGTAAACGAAGATGGAACAGTAAATGTCACAAGTAGTGAGAGAGAAAAAAGTTTACTTTGCAGTGCCCTAGATGACTACGGCACAAGCTACTACTTTAGAGGAACACCAGACAATAATTGGGTAAAGTTTGCTGGTTTTTATTGGAGAATATTGCGGGTGAATGGCAATGGCTCCATCCGTATGATCTATGCCGGAGATGCAAATGTGATAGATAATTTAGACAATAAAGAAGAAGTATTAGCCAATGGCTATGATGATGGAGACACAGATTATACCCAAATTGGAACAAGTGCGTATAATACGTTAGCAAACGATAATGCCTACGTTGGATATATGTATGGAGCGACTAATGCAAGTACCTATGAAGAAACCCATGCAAATATCAATAATAGTACTATAAAAATAGTAGTTGATAATTGGTATAAAACAAATATTGAAGATAAAGGGTATGCAAATTATGTGAGTGATACCATATTTTGCAATGATAGGAGCCTTATCAGTGGAACAGGAGTAGGAACAACAATAGCAGATTATAATTACGCAATACCAACATCAGCAGGGGTAAACTTAAAATGTGTGAAAAAAATGATCGTTTTACTGTAAATGATATACAATTAGGAAACGGAAATTTAACATATTCAGTTGGGTTACCAACGGACGATGAAACAATTTTAGCCGGAGGAGCTTATACTAATAATTATACTTTTTACTTATATACATGGAACCATTACTGGACCATGTCGCCGAAAAATTTTGATGGATCAGATGCAAATGTCCGTAGTGTGCCATCATATGGAAATCTATATTATTCCAGCAAAGTAAATGTTTCATTAAGAGGCGTCCGTCCTGTGATTAACCTTAAGCCAAATAGCCTAAAACAGGGTGATGGTACCTCTTTGAACCCATATCGCATTGCTTAAAAAGAGTTTACTTCTCTTTTTTTTTAGTGTACAATAAACGAAGGTGATTTACTGATGAAAGTGTTATTTCCCAACCAAGAAAATATTCGTAATTTTTCAATTATAGCTCATATAGACCATGGAAAAAGTACATTGGCAGACCGTATTTTAGAAATAACAGGAGCCATTGAAAAAAGAGAAATGGTTGATCAAGTTTTAGATAGCATGGATTTAGAAAGAGAAAGAGGAATTACCATTAAATTAAACGCCGTTTCTTTAAATTATGAGTATCACGGAAACCAATATTTATTAAATTTAATTGATACTCCGGGCCATGTCGACTTTTCCTATGAAGTAAGTCGTAGTCTTGCTGCTTGTGAAGGAGCCATATTGGTAGTAGATGCAGCCCAAGGAATAGAAGCCCAGACTCTTGCCAATCTCTATCTTGCTTTATCTGCAGATTTAAAAATTATTCCTGTAATTAATAAAATAGACTTACCAAACGCAAACATTCCAAAAGTCAAAGAAGAACTCAAAAAAGTATTAGGTTTTAAAGACGAAGAAATTCTTTTGTGCTCTGGAAAAACTGGTGTTGGAGTAAAAGAATTAATCGAAAGAGTAATCGAAGATATTCCAGCCCCAAAAATAAACAACAATGCCCCTTTAAGAGCCTTAATTTTCGACTCTTATTTTGACCCATATAAAGGGGTAGTAGGGCTAATTAAAATAGAAGATGGAGTTTTAAAAAACAAAGATGAAATTCTTTTAATGGCTAGCGAGTCTAAATTTGAAGTAACAGAACTTGGTATCCATACCCCAAAAGAACAACATGAGAATGTGTTAAAAAGTGGAATGGTAGGCTACTTTGCGGCCTCTATTAAAGATATTTCAAAAGTTCAAGTAGGAGATACTATTACCCTTGCTACAAAAGGAGCCGAAACTCTAATCCAAGGATATAAACCAATGAAACCAATGGTATACTCAGGAATATTTCCAGTAGAGCCAAATCGTTATGAAGCTTTAAAAGAAGCGTTTGAAAAACTAAAATTAAACGATGCTGCCCTTACAATCGAACCAGAAACAAGTGATGCCCTAGGCTTTGGGTTCCGAGTAGGTTTCTTAGGATTACTACATATGGATATTATTACAACAAGACTCGAACGAGAATTTAACATTCCAGTAATTGCTACAAGTCCAAGCGTTATCTACAAAGTAACAATGACTAACGGCGAAATTCTAGATATTGATAGCCCAAACAAAATGCCAGAACAAGTAAAAATTTCTAAAATAGAAGAACCATATATTTATACCAATATTATTGTTCCTAGCGAATATATTGGCCCAATTATGGAACTTTGTCAAAACAAAAGAGGAATTTATAAATCTCTAGAATACATCGATGAGACAAGAGTAAATATCCATTATGAAATACCTTTATCAGAAGTAGTATATGATTTCTTTGATAAATTAAAAAGTTACACCAAAGGCTATGCTTCTTTCGACTATGAAATTTGTGGTTACAAAGAAAGCAATCTTGTGAAAATGAATATTCTATTAAACGGCGAAATTGTAGATGCATTATCTATCATTGTTCATAAAGATTTCGCCTACCAAAGAGGCCGTGCCATTGTCGAAAAACTAAAAGAAGTCATTCCTCGTCAATTATTCCAAATTCCAATTCAAGCTAGTATTGGTTCAAAAGTCATTGCCAGAGAAAATATATCAGCAATGAAAAAGAATGTTTTAGCAAAATGTTATGGCGGAGATATTACAAGAAAAAGAAAATTATTAGAAAAACAAAAAGAAGGAAAGAAAAAAATGAAAATGATCGGAAGTGTTGAAGTTCCACAAGAAGCTTTCCTTTCAATATTGAGCGGGAGTGAGAAATAATGGCATTAGACGAAAAAAAGTTTTATATGGTTATTCAGGATTTATTAAGTGGTAAATCTGCAATCGAAATAGCGGCATATAGACATATCGAAAGAAAAACAATCACTGGATACTTAAAAAAACTTCAAAATCCAGAAAGCAAATATTATAATTTAGAACAATATGAATCGATTCTTTTTATAAGAGAGGTAAAAAGTGGGACTTTTATTGACAAGGATTTGTTAAATGAAATTATCGAATACGTAAAACAAGGACTCACTAATGATCAAATTGCAGAAGCATGTTGTATAAGTAAACGAACAGTGCAACTTTACCTTGGAAACTTAAAAGACCCCAAAAGTCCTTTTTATGATATAAAACTTTATAACTACTTAAAACAACTTCGTGAAAAATATTCTAACTTAGCTAGGAAGGTAGGCGCTACTCTTGGCAAAAGAGGTTCTAGTTATGATGAAAATTTTATTCGACAATGTTGTCAATATATTATTAACCTAGGAGAAACATTAGAAGAAGCTAGTTTTCGTTATCAAATACCAAAAAGTACTCTATATGATAATTTAAAAAAAATAACAGAAGAAGAACTACAAATAGAATTAGAAAGAACATTCAACAATCATATTCATCATCGTTAATACAAAGAAAGGGGGATACATGAAACAAGAATTAACAGAACAACAAAAGCAAATTCTTAAGTTAGCATTACAAGGATATAATTACCCAGAAATAACACAACAACTAAATATTCACGGGGAAATAGTAGAATATTTTATAACTCAATTACATAATCCTGCTAGTCATTATTATAATCCGGACCTATATAAAAAAATAAAAATAGAACAGCACTTAAGAAAATATGGTACTATTGACTTTGATAAAATAGAAGAAATACAATTATTATTAACTCAAGGTTACTGCCTTTTTGAAATAGCCTTATATTACCAAGCAAAAGAAGAGACCCTTAGAAAAAGACTTTATGCTTTAAAAATACACGGTTATATAACAGAAGACACATATAATTTTATAAAAGAAAAAGACCAAAAAATTCAAAAGAATTCATGGTTGGATATTTTTACTAGACTAGAATTGTTAGAAAAGGATGGTTACGATTTTAAAGAGTACTATCATACCGATACATATAATCGTTATATAAGATATAAAACTTATCGTACTATTATTTGGGAATTTGCTATAAACAAAACAGAAATTGATGCAATCGCAAACCGAACAAATTATTCAGTAACTACAGTAAAAGAAATTTTAAGAAATGAAAAATACTTAAACTTATTTCCGGTGGAAGAACGTGCAAATATCAAACAAGCTCTTTCAAACAGTTTTCAGAAACTAAGCGAAAAAATACAAAATGAACAATTGAGGATTAATGCCCATTTATATGACACTTCGACTAGAATGTTACATATAAAACTAAAGCAAATTGAGTTAAATAAAGATTACTATTTTAAAATCATTGTAACCTTTCGTTTAAGTTTACCAGAATTTAGTAAATTAACTGGTTTAGAATTTTATCCTAAGTTATTGTATAAAAATTTCATGGCGATGATTACGAGTAAAACCAAAAAAAATGCTCTTCGCTATGTCTTTGATTGTTATAGTTACACTTATCCAGATGAAAACCAAAAGAGATTAGAAGAGGCAAGAGCTTTCGATAAAAAATTAAAACTTGCTCAATTCACCAAAGATAAAAACACTGAAATAGAATTATTAAATATTTTAAACGATAAAAAATATCGAGAAGTTTACCAAAAACGAGTTGCTTTGCAACCATTATCTCCTGAAGATTGGACAGAAATTTTTAAATACCGTATAAAATACGCTCTTCCATATCACGCAATTGGAATAGAGCAACATGAATTTATAGAGTATTTACCAAAAGAATGTGAACAAGAAAATAAAGTTTTAGATCAATTTTTACAAAAAAATAGTCTGTCTATCACATCAAAAGCTATGCAAAGAAGTCGTAAATTACCACCAAAATAAAGAAAAGAGGTTTTAAAAATGAAATCAGTTTATATTCATATTCCATTTTGTAAAAGTATTTGTTCTTACTGTGACTTTTGTAAGGTCTTTTATTACCAAAAATGGTCTCATGAATATTTAATTAGACTGAAAGAAGAAATCGAGGATAAATATAACGGTGAAACAATAAAAAGCCTTTATATTGGTGGAGGAACTCCCTCTGTATTGTCTACAAACGAACTAAAATTCTTGATGAGTATCATCCAAATATTTCACTTCCAGGACGATTTTGAATTCACGTTTGAATGCAATTTAGAAGATATCAAACCAGAACTATTAGAAATCCTAAAAAATGGTGGAGTAAACCGCTTAAGTATTGGTATTCAAAGTTTTAATGAACAAAATCTAAAGTTTTTAGGTCGTAACCATGCCTTTCATGACGCCGAAGAGAAAATGAAATTAATACGCAATTTTGGCTTTTCAAATATTAACATAGACTTAATCTATGCCATTCCAGGAGAAACGATAAAAGACTTAAAAGAAGATTTAAAACTATTCTTAAAACTAAAACCAGACCATATTAGTACCTATAGCTTAATGATTGAACCACATACCATTTTATCCTATGAGCATTTTTCTGAAATTCAAGAAGAACAAGATTTAGAAATGTATGAAATAATTTGCAAGACATTAAAAAAAGCAAGCTTTAATCATTACGAGATTAGCAATTTTGCCAAAAAGAAAAAAGAAGCAAGACATAATCTAACTTATTGGAACAATGAAGAATACTATGGCTTTGGCCTTTCCGCTTCTGGTTATATAGACCAAATAAGATATACAAACACAAAAAATCTAACCAAATATCTAAACGGTGAAATTCGTGGTACAGAAGAAATATTATCAAAGCAAGATATCATGGATAATGAAGTAATGTTAGGATTAAGAAAAATAGAAGGAATAAATAAAAAAGAATTTGAAACTAAATATAATATAAAATTAGAAGATGCTTATCCAATCAAGCCTCTTCTAAAAAACGGAGATTTAAAACAAAAAGGAGAATATATTTTCATTGCACCGGACAAACTATATGTAATGAATGAGATTTTACTCAAAATGATATAGGTGATGCAAATTGAAAAAAATATTCTTTTTTTTAATGTTATTTTTTCTTCCTTTAGGAGTCTATGCTAGCTCTATTAAAGAACTAGAAGTAAAAAATGGAGTTCTCTCACGAGAATTTGAAGCCACCAATAATATTTATTCCGTTACCTTAAACGAGGATGCAACTTCCTTAGAAATTGATTACGAGTTAGTAGATGAGGAAGCGATTGTAGAAGTAAGTGGTAATACTTATCAAAGTGATGGGGAGAATAAAGCTGTCTACAAAATTACCAACAGCGATGGCACAACAGAAGAATATGTATTTTACTTAGAAAAAGAAGAAGCGACACCTGTGTTTCACGAAAGCATGATCCCTCTAGAATCGGAACAAAAAGAAATTCCTCATCTTTCATGGTATGTAGGAGGCGGTTGTTTTTTTATCATACTTATCATGTTTAAAGTGATTGTACTTGGCTTTAAAAAGAGATAGCTTTCCATAAAAAAATATGCTATATTAAATAAAAAATAGAAAGAGCATAGTTATGGAAAAAGTAGGAGATATTTATTTACTCACTAACATAGAAAGACAATATCTTGGATTAATTGAAACAGAAAGACATTGGAAATTAGAAAAAATAACGGAAAGATGTTGGGTATATTATGAAGAAGACAACTTAAGAAAAATTATTGAAGTAATTCAAGAAGGCGAAAACAACACAAGTTATTATGAAAGAGACTTATGTGTAAAAACAATCGAAAATCACACCTTAGCAATTGGCAGAAAAAACCAAAAAGTCTATAAAATTACACCTTCTTATATTTGCTCTTTAGATGGAAGTGGTGTATACTTTTTCTGTAGTAACAGATTTATTTGTATTGGAAATTTTACTTCCCAAAAAAGTTTTTATACAAGTTTAGATGAAAAGATAGAAAGTCTTGAAGATATCAATGACTGGGTAACTAACTGGGTCAAAGAGACAACAAAAAATGATTTAGCAAAGTTAGAAATCTTTAAAAAAGAACCTAGAAAACATCAAAAAATCAAAGAAGGGGATTTTTTTCGTTTTCAAATTGGTCGCAGAGAATATGGATACGGGCGTGTTCTTTTAAATATTGTAACTTTGCGAAAAAATAAAGAATTATATGAAAAATTGCAAGGCTTTCATTTACTAGGAACACCTTTACTAATTAAAACATACAAAATAATAACAAAAAATCCGGATTTAACAAAAGAAGAACTAAGACAACTAGCAAGTTTTCCTTCTGAGTATATCTTAGATGCTAATTTATATTATGAAAATTATCAAATAATAGGGAACATTCCTTTAGAAGAAAAAGAAATAGATTACCCAATTCAATTAATCGTTCATAAAAACGAATTATTTTTACAACATGGTTTTCGTTATAAAAAAATAATAGAAGAAGATAGAGAAAAATTAGAAAAATTAAAAAATCTTTTAAAAGAAGATTACTCTTTTCGGGTTGCTGGCTTTTATATCCATGAGTTATACAATCGAAAAAGTATGAAAGATATGATAGAAAAAGATTATGTGATTTATGACGAAAGAGATCTTCGAAACCCTGATTTAAAAGAAATAAAAGAAAATTTATGGAAATATTTTGAATGGTAAAATATATTTAAATTTTTATCATACAATATAGTATGAAAAACTTAATTGCCCATCGTGGACTCAAAGATGAATCCAAAGAAAATACATTACAAGCGTTTACAAAATCACTAGAAAATCCTAACTACCAAGGATTTGAATGTGATGTGAGAACCTCAAAAGATAATGTCTTTGTTGTATGTCATGATGCATTAATCGGCATTAGTAGAGTAAGTTCTACAAACTATGAAGAACTAAAAAGAAAATATAATATTCCTACTCTTGAAAGTGTTTTAAAATTACAAACAGATAAAATTATGTTATTAGAAATAAAAGAAACAAATTTAGATATTGAGAGATTTAACAAGCTTCTTAAAAAATACGCAAAGAAAAATATCTATGTCATGAGTTTTTTTAATACAGTAATCCAAAAACTACACGAAAAGAAATGTCCTTGTAAATTAGGAGTACTAAATTATGTCTTAAATAGCGAAGAAAACTATCAAGAATATCAATTTATTTGCTTACTAGAGAGCATAGTGAGTAAAAAACTTGTAAATTTTTTTCAAGAAAAAAATATGGAAGTATTTATCTATGGCATCCACCATTTTAAAGAAACCCAAGAAAACTACCAAGATTGCTATCTCATTACAGATGAAATTGTAAAATAAAAAAGAAATCAATTTTCTTGTAATTTCATGATTTCTTGTTTCGTAAGTCCAGTTGATTTCATAATAGTAGGAATATCAATGTTAAGATTTAATAAATTCCTAGCTATATTACATCTTTCCAATTGAGTTCCTTCATTTTTCCCAGTATCATAAGAGTCTTTTATTTCATATTGATGACTTGCTTCTAAATCATAATATTGTACTAAATTGTTATCTCTCATAAACTTTTCTACTTTTCTTGCGATATTCATATACTTATCATCTCCTCTATATTTTTCTTTTAATTCTTCAATCGATATTTTAAACTTAAAAATTCTCCAAACTTTCTAACTTCTTTATCTATAATTTCTATAATGATAATAACGTCTTTTAAAATACACATCACATCACTGATTTTTCCTTTTTCTTGTTTATTGTTCTTTGGTATTTCTCCACCAACAAACAAAGCATTTTTAAACTTCCTTTTGGGAATATGAGTAATGCCACTTAAAAAAACAATCACTTCTTCTCTTGCTTCTTTACTTCTAATAATGCTTTTTGCAAGAGCATCATTCATAAGATTAATCTCTTTTGTCTTTAATAAAGTAGAACTCATGAAAGTTCACCTCCTTTTTATGACTTTCTATTCTAAAGACAGAACAGTCATAATGCAATGAGAGATTTTGACATCTTTTGTCGAAAAAGAATAGTAAATAGGAAAAATAAGATTTATAATAGAAAAGGAATAGAGAGTGATAGTATGTATCAACAAGCATTAGATTTTTTTGAGTCCTTTGTGCATCAATATCCAATCGACGAGAAAGACACTAGCTTAGAATCCTACTATTTTAAGTATCGCCATACCTTTGATGTTGTAAAAAGAATGGAAGAATTAACAAGAGACAAAAAGGACAAGGAATTATATTTAACCGTCGCATTATTTCATGATTTAGGTAGATTTGTTCAACTAGAAAAATATAAATACTACAATGATGTCAAAACAAAATTTGACCATGCCAAAGAAAGTGTGCTTATTTTAGAAGAGTATGAATGGTTTAACAAAAATAACATCCCAAAAGAAACTCAAGAAATCATAGAATTTGCAATATTAAATCATAATAAAATTGCAGTGGAACCATGTAAAGGTCTAAAAAAAGAACTAACAGAAACATTGAGAGACGCGGATAAAATAGGTGTATTAGATAGAATGTATGATAATACATCAGATATTGGAAAAGTAAGTGATGATGTCTTTAAAGCCTTCCAAAAAGAAAAACTAATACCATATACCCTTGTAAAAACAGGAATAGATGGCATTCTTGCTGAAATTGCCTTTGTTTTTGATTTAAAAAAGAAAAAGTCTTTAAAAATAATCAAAAAAGAACAAATATTAAATTCTAGATTAGAATTGTTAAAAAATAGTAAATACTATAAGGGTATTCTAATGACCCTTGAAAATTATTTTCAAACTATGGTATAGTTTAACAAAAGAGGGTAGAGAATAATGAAGCTAGAAAAATTTAAAAATATTGATAAGAAAAAAAGATTTATAATCATTTTTACAGTTTGTTGTGTGTTTTTATTAGCAGGAGTATTTTTGTATACGAGCTTTGCAATGTTTACAGAAGAAAAACAATTTAATGTCATTAATGGCCAAGTCCAAGATCCCGGAGACTTATATTTTGCGGTGTATATTGATGGACAAATTACCAATACGTTTCCCAAAAAAGACGATGGATATAGCTTTGATGCATCACAAAGCAGTTGTACGAATGGCGCAACTGTATCATGGGATAATGAGTCATGGAGTGCTTTAATAAACTTTTCTAATTATCAAGCGGAGAATATGAGTAGAACAAAGTGTACAGTGCATTTTAAAAAAAGTAGTTATTGTGATTTAAATCCTGATGCCGCTACTTGCACAATATTATCTTTGGCTGATAGTTCTAGTGAACTAGTTTATGATGGAACCATAGATAATAATTTAAGATATATAGGACAAAATCCAAATAACTATGTATCATTTAATGGCGAGTTATGGCGTATTATTGGGGTGATGAATAACATTGATAATGGAAGCAGTATAAAAGAAACAAGATTAAAAATAATTAAAAATGAACCACATAATAAAGAAATGGCATGGGATACAGGTAATGTAAATGATTGGACTACATCAAGTTTACAAGAAGAATTAAATACAACATATTTAAATAGCATTCAAAGCCCGTATAAAGAAATGATAAGTAATGCAGTTTGGAATTTAGGAGGAACAGTAAGTACTGGCAGTACTGCTACTGGTTTTGCAAGTCACTGGTATGAATATGAAAGAGGAACTGCAGTTTATACAGGAAGACCAATAGAATGGACAGGAAGTATTGGCTTAATGTATCCAAGTGATTATGGGTATGCCACAAGTGGAGGAAGTACAACGGATAGAACTACATGTTTAGCAACTGCATTATTTGTCTGGAACAATTCTAGCTATAGCGATTGTAAAAACAATGATTGGCTGTACAATAGTTCTGATTATCAATGGACATTAACACCATCTTCCAGTAGCTCAAACAACGTGTGGATTGTGAACCGTTACGGGGAAATGAACACTATCAGTTTGAACTACACAAACATAGTCTCTCCCGTCTTATACCTATCCTCTAACGTAAAAATCACAGGAGGAACAGGAACTTCCAGCGATCCATATCAGTTATCAGGGAATTAGAATTATCAGGGAAATTTTGAATCAAGCCTTTGTTTAAGGGCTTTTTTTTGCTATTTTCCCCGATAACGTCTATAATAAGTTCCACTGGCAAAGTTGTCAGTAGGAAAGGATGTGGTATGTTTGAGTTACCCAGATTTTAAAACTCAAATCAAAGAAATCAGAAGGGAGGCTATTAAACTAGGCTATGCCATTTCTACTATGGATAGCTATGAAAGAATATGGAACAAATTTATAGAATGGAAACAAGAAGAACATTTTGTATATCAAGAAGAAGATTATAATCGGTTTTTGTTGGAATACTATCACTTTGATGTTTCTACCTATACTTCCAAATCGAAGTCTAGACATCAACAGTTAATGAGATCAAAAAGAATATTAGATGACTTTGATACTTATAAGGACTGCATTCAAAGAAGATGTTTACCAAATGCTTTATATTGTGAATATCCTAAAGAATGGAATCCAGTTGTCGAAAAGTATTTGACTTATTG
>DVGF01000052.1 GCA_018712835.1 Candidatus Ventrenecus stercoripullorum | reverse complement strand
TATAATGATTTTACAAAAATATTAACTAAAATGGGTTATGAATTAGAACATTTAAGTAATAAAATGAGTATTAGAAAGTTTCCTTATAAAAGATATGTCAGAGTAGAAAGAACTTTTGGAGAGGAATATTCAAAAGAAAGTATTTTATTTAGAATAAAACACTCTGTATCTTTTAAAGTACCCTTTCCAGAAGTGCACACTTTAATAGGAAGATATAAAAGAAAAAATAAAACTGCTATAAGGCATAAACAAAAGACTAAAGGATTACGAGCATTATATTTATACTATTGTTATTTATTAAAGGTGTTTCCAAAACAAAAATATTCACCTAAATATTCAAAAACTATGAGAGAAGAAATCAAGAAAATGGATAGTTATTCAAATTCTGCAAAATTTTTAACAAAATATAATATAACTACACTTACTGAAGTAAAAGCATATAAAGCTTCAGCTATAAATAAAATAGTTGAATTAAAAGGATTAAGAGAAAATTTATGGAGAAAGCATAAAAGAATTAAAACTAATGAAGAAGGTCAGTTTATTTGCTCTGAAATTCAAAAATTAGCCACAAAAATAAATGAGTTAAATATAAATATTAAACTATGTGATTTTATTGAAAATAGAACTTTTATAATGAAAGATAGTATTAAAGAAATTAGTCAAGGAAATAAAAACAAAATAAAAAATAGAGATAAAAATGTTAGATAAAAGAAAGAACGGTCAAATATTATATTTTTTGACCGTTCCATAAAACATCATAAATCTTTACCAAGCTCTGTTCTTTTCATACAGAATTGGTTTAGATAACATTCTTCACAATTTGGATTTGTAGGTCTACAATATTCCCTACCAGCTACCCAAAATGGAAGTGTTAAAGAGCCAGGAAATTCATTGCAAATGTTCCTTGCCTTTGTGGTAACATCCTTAATATTGTCCTTATCAGTAAGTCCCATTCTTAAAAAAATTCTTCTGACATGAACATCATATGCAATATCAATGCAAGATAAATTATTAAGAGTTACACCAAAATCACGAACGAGCAACAAAGTTCCAAGTGCAGCCTTTTTATGACTGATGCCCTTAAATTCTTCCAATTTGGCAACTACATGTTCTGCATTTAAATCGTTTTTCCAAATGTTTTCGACTTTGGAGTCGTATTTCTCCACAATTGTTTTTATTGCGAAGAAAATATATTCTGCCATCTTTCTTGGATATCGATGTAATGCAGGTTTTTCTTTTATAATTGCCTCTAAAGATTCTACATTTTGTTCTTTGATAATTTTATTAAAATCAAAGTACCCTAATCTTTTTGAAAGATAATATGGCAATCGCCAAGCCATTTCAGCTTTTACTGATTGATCAGCGATAAGTCCAATCAAAAAAGCATTCCAGTCTGAAAGTAAGAATTCTCTTTCTTCTGCCTTAAGCATATTATCACTTAATATGCTGTTATCACCAATAACTTCCTTAGCTACATCCTGACATTTTGCATTCAGTTCTTCGTAATATTTTTCCATCTTTTATACCTCTACTTTCTAAATTCTATTGGCCAGTTATTTCCGAGTATTTCTTCTTGTTCCTTATTCGTCAAAGCCCATTTCTTGGACTTATCATATTTAGGAACTTTAATTTCACCCCAATCAACAATTTTTACGGGTTTATCTGTATAAAATGTATTTAACATATACAATTCTGCTAAAGTGTTTTGGTCAAGTTTATTCAATTCAGTTTCTAAATTGCTTGAATCTATACACAACCAATACATATCGGATTTAGCAAGCAATGTAAGTCTGTCTTTTAAATACCTAGCTTCATGGTCATTGAAACTATGATATAAAAAGTAACTTAAGATGTTTTGAGGTGAAATCGGACACAACCTTTCTTTGTATGCTTGTACTCTAGCCCAATCAATGTGTTTATAATTTACAAAATTTGCTCCAATATAAACCGTATGATGAGCATGAGATTTATAGGAGTTTAACAGATTATTGAAAATATCATTTCTGAAATTTTCATCTGTCATTCTGTTTAACCATTCTTTCAGTTCCAGATAATTCATTTCAATTAATTCTTGTCCATAAATATCAGGAACAAAAGTGGCTTTCTTATTTTTAATCTGACTCCATAAAAAGATTTCAGCCATAATTCCTTCTGACAAGAGAGTATCTGTTTTTCCATATACCCATAATCTATCAGAAAAAATGGTCAGAGTCAAGCAATCAGTCATAACATTGATTTTCTTTCCTCCTAATGTTTCAGTAGAAATATAATACCCTAAAGCCATTTCAGGATTTAATGCAATCATATTATGTTGTAAAACATTGTTGCAAATGGCCAACATATGATGCATATCATCTCCATCAAAAGATGTATATACTACTTTCCGCAAAGGTTCTTCTCTAAATTCTTCGATAACCTTCTTTGTTTCAGGTGTCAACATTCCATAAATTTTGTCTTTAAACATTTTGCACACTCCTTAATCTTTCTGAAATTAATTTCTGTAGCATAGTACAAGTGCCTTCTGTATAGTCATTAGTTATAACAATATCAAATAAATTTCTATTGCTATAAAAAAATGCTAGCTCATCATCTATGTCTTTTATCCGTCTAGTCAAATCACTTGATTCTAAATTTCTCAACTGTAACTCAGATTTAGTCCTTTCGATGTCGACTGGTAAAACATAAATGCTTAAAGCATTGGCAAATTCGGCTTTAAATTCGCATACATTTTTGTAGAATAATTCAGTTATTAAATTAATTCCACTATCACATAATTCAATTTGTGATTTTTTATATGCATACCAGTTTCCAAATACTTCATTGACTACACAAAGGTGTCCAGAACAGTTTTCTCTTTCAAATTCTTCTGGTGAATAGAAAAACTTATCTATTCCATCTACTTCATTTTTTCTTCTATTCCGTGTCGTTACTGAAACCAAAGACTGGAAATTAGAATTATTTGCTAAAATGTAGGATTTTAGAAATGATTTACCAATTCCAGAAATCCCAGATAAAGTTATGATTTTTCCTTGTTGCATAAATTATTCTCCTTTCACAACTATAAAAAGTTTTATAATGTTTTATGGCATTCCTCCTTCCAAAAGTTTTAATTAGTAAAACTTTTATATCAAATAAGCTTACTAACAACATTATTATACAATATTTTTCCAAATATTTCAAGTGTTATGTAAATTGATTTTATTGACTATTATATAAAAAATGATATAATATAAAAAAATATGGGAGGTAATTTTAATGAAATTAATTTTAGCATCAAATTCTAAAACAAGAAAAGATATTTTTGATATGGTTGGTTGGAAATATGAAGTTGTAACAAGTAAAGTAGAAGAACACAGTAATAGTATTGATCCAGAGCAATATGTAATAGATTTATCAAAAGATAAAGCTAATTCAGTTGCCTTACAAATTTCTGATAAAGCTCTTATAGTAGCAGCAGATTCTATTATATATATGGATAATAAAAAATTTGAAAAACCTAAAAGTAAAGAGGAAGGTTTTGAAAACATAAAAAAGATGAGTGGAAAAGTAAATTATGCTGTTACAGGTGTTACTATAAAAGATTTATACCAAGATAAAGAAATATCTTTTACAGATACTACTGAAGTATTTTTTAAAAATGTTACAG
>DVGF01000051.1 GCA_018712835.1 Candidatus Ventrenecus stercoripullorum | reverse complement strand
ACAATCTTATTTTCTAAAATATCAGAACGTGCTACATATCCTTGTTTTAATAACTTAGGAGCAATGTCATTCTCTACAGTAAAATGTTCCATCAAATAAACGTTAGGTTTTTTTGGAGGATTTAAAGAGATAGTAAGTTTTCTTTCATTTTTTGCCACATAAAATGATAGTAATAATGCTATAGCTAAAAATGACAACATTACTACAGCCAAAATATCATGATATGGCGTTAAAAAAGTTTGCTTTTCTCCCTCGGCAGAGCAAACGACAATACCTAAAACAAAACTACCAATCCCAAAGAAATAAATTAAATACACTGCAATATCATAACGATTTCTTTTCTTTTTCTTTTTCATAAACAATCCTCCAAATTATATATTATTAAAAAAGGTTTATCTCTGCTACCTGTATCCGAATCACTTCTCCCATCTCTTCTTGGGCAAACAATCCAGCAATCAAATTTGAAGTGAAATTTTCCAAAAACGTGCTTAAATAATATTTTCTAGAATGCTTACCTGCTAAACTTGGTAAAAATTTTTGTGGTTTAAACCATCCACCATTAGTACTAAACCCAAGATTTTTCACTATACCTCCACTTATAAGAGAGAGTGTGCTATCTACAACAGTATTCTTTCCAATATTAAGAGCAGACTCATTTACATTGTCAGCGTTAAGTTCTTTTTGACCTGAAACATATGATATACTTTCGTTTATTGTATTAGAAACAATGTTGGTAGCAATAGTGACACCAATAGTAATACCAAAAGACGTATACGCTGCAATTCCTCCAACGGCACCATCTATTAAAGCTTCGCCTATTCCATCAGTAACTGACTTTCCTCTAGAAACATTATCAATCATTTTTGCACCGACATTAATTGCTGCTCCAGCAAATCCCCATATAAGTCCTCCTAAAAACGAATCGCCTTCGTTGTCTCTTCTAACAACTGGATTGTTACCACAATAAATATACAAATTTTTAGAACTTATATTTTGATAAATAGAAGAATCTATGCTAATAAATCTATGTAATTCTGGTGAGTAATATCTGCTTTTCAAATAATATAAATTGGTTTCAACATCATAATAATATCCACGATAACGATAAGGATTTATTAATGCAATATGAGTATTGTCTGTAATTTCAATTCCAGCATTATCTAAAACATTTAAAATATTACCCCAAGCATCATATTCATAGGTTGCAATTTCTTCACCATTATTATTATAAATTCCTATGACATCACCCTGATAATTTTTCTTATAATAATACAACTGATTTAAATACTTTAACCCTATAACATCTCCTATATTATCACGAATATAATATATCACATTTCCATTCCTATTTTCAATAATAACATTGTTACCATCTAAAACATAATCAGTAGTAATACCATTTACTATTTTCTTTGTTCTAATTCCATCAACATTATAAACATAATTTATAATAGAATCATTACCTGTTATTTTTACTAATTCCCTAGCATTTGCCCATTCAAACGTTTTTCCATTATAAGTCTTTATATTTCCTAACTCATCATAAGTAATGGCTTTATTATTATATTTTGTCACTTGATCTTCCCAAGAACTATTAGTATATTCAAAAATATCTTCTTTTAATAATAAATCATATAAATTAGATTCTTGTATTTTAATTAAATTAAATTTGTCATTATAAAAATACTTATATTTTCTATTATATTTATAATTGATTTCTGTATCTAAATGATTATTTGAATTATAACTGTATTCATAAATTAATTCTTTATTAATATATATTTTGGTAATATTATACAAATTATCATAAATATAGCGATATACATCTTCACCTACTTTTACTTCTCTCACTGTACAACTAGTTTTATAACCATTTGTAATATAAGAATAGACAGTTTTAATAGAATTTAAACTTTTTTCACGTATTCTTCCAAGATAATCATATTCTAAATGAAATATATTACCGTTATCATCAATTTTTATTAAATTATCATTTGCGTCATATTCATAATTTGAAATATATTTTTTCTCATTATAATATAAAATTTTTGATAAAATATTACCATTATTATCATAAGTGTAATCCATTGAATAATCATCAGTAGCAAATCTTGATAAACGATTAGCATAATCATACATGTAATTATACTTTTCAGAATCAGAGAATACTTTAGAAATATATCCTAAATTGTTATATTCAAAATGATATATATCTGTTCCTTTAGTATATTGTTGAAGTCTTTGAAAATAATCATATTCATACTCTGCTATATGATCATTTCCATATGTTACTTTAGTTATTTTATTATTTTGATTATATTCTTTAAAAACCAAAGATTGATTATTTAAAAGAATTTCTTTAATATTTAAGAAATCGTCATAAGTACATTGATAATTTTTCCCATCTATTTGAATAGATGATAGCATATTATTATCATTGTAGGTATATGTAATAGTTTTCCCATTAAATGTTAAAGATGTAATCTGCTCATGATTATTATAAGTTAAATTGGTCTCACTACCATTTGCGTCAATAATTTTTTCTGTCAAACCAGTAACCAGATTTTTTTGATATTTTTTTACAAAACCCAATTGATCAATCATTTCGCTAATGTAAGTACCGGTTTCATCATATTTTGCATTTGTTTCTATAAATAAATTGGTACTTAAATCTTCAAAATAAAATTGTGCAGAATCCACAAAATTCCAATCAACTGTAGTAAGATCCACTTCTTTCTTAGTTAACTCACCATTTTCGTAGGCCAAGCATTCCGACTTTCCTTTTAACAAAAAGTAATAACTGCCATTATCTAATTTATTAATTCGATATAATGAATTATCTGTTACAACAGAAGTGAAATAAACCCCATCCATTTCAGCAGATAAAACCATATCATTTAAATATAATCTATAATAATCTCCATGTTTCGCTAATTGAAACTCAGTATAATTGCATCGATTATTGGAACTATGTAGTTCATTAGTAACATAATCATACATTAAATAAGTATCCGTTCCTTTCAACCTAATATTATAGTAATGCCCTTCAATTAACTCACCATCCACATTTACATTATTAATAATAGTTTTAATTGGTTTTCCATCGTCATCATATTTAATTTCGTTAGAAATTCCAGTTGGACTAATTCCTTTCAACAATTGATTCTTTTTAGAGTTATCATATTCATACTTAAAATTATGACCTAAAGCATTAAATTCACTAATTAATTGGTTATTAGAGTCATACGAAAAATTTTTATTACTAGATAAATCCTGTAATCCTATTAGATTTCCAGATTCATCATACTCTAAATACACTTGAGATAAATCTTTATTGATCATAACATTAGTTACATATATACCATTAGGTTCACGGCCACTTATAAAATTTATCCGAAAATACGGATAGTCATTTTCAGCGACAAATGTAGAAGAAAAAAACTACCATTCATTAATGTTAGCATATAAAGGTAAATTAAATGTGCAGCTTCCCATATCTGGATTGGTATTTGTAAATTGTAAATTTACTAAATTTCCAAACGTACTATCTGGATCTAAAACTGCATCACTTTTATACCAAAAAGACACATGATATAAATCTCCTTTTTTACCAGGAATCATAAAGTTCTGAGATAAAGAGGAACTACCTTCTGCATCGCAAAATAAATGCAAGGCCTTTTCATATATATTACCACCAGAGGTGGAAACTATTTCATAACACGGATTGATTGCTGAACCATCATTTTTATGACCTGACGCTTCCCAAAAAGCTAAACCAGATTGAAAAGCTGAATTATTAACTAAATTGTACAAGTTTGCCACCGGCCCTATCTCTAACTGAATATTATCAATAAAACAGTTAGTAGAAGCGTTACTTTGAGTAATTTTTAATACCACTTTATTACTATGTGTAAAATCCCCTGTTAAACTAATTCGATTATATTGCTGATTATTATAAGAAGTTTTTAATACATACATATCCTTTACAGCATTATCACTTCCTATCAATTCAAAAGTGACATCTTGACTATCCAAACATTTAAAATCAAATGATAATGTATATGTATACTCTCTAGCATACTTTATTTCATATTCAATTTCTGCTGGATTCGTATTAGAAAGCTGTAAAGATTTCATTCCTAGATTTGCATTTTCTGAAACAATCGTAGCATTTCTCACAGTAAAATTACACTTACTAATATCTTCTTCAAAACTACTATTTTCCAACAAATTCTCAACAAATTTAATTGGAACTGTCATATCACTGGCCTTATTTTTATTAATATTACTGTCATAATTTAAATAATTTTTAGATACCCCGTACGAATCTGCCAAAGATGTAGATGTAGAAAGCATATTAGACATATATTGATTTACTAATCGCCCTTGCTCATCAAACAAATATGAATATTTTACCAAATTATCAGTGACATATGTAACATCCGCTTCATAGCTATATAAAAGAGATGTACCAGCTTTATCATTTTTTCCATAATTACAAATTTTAAGAACTTTATAAGATTGTTCAGACTGATATTCATAAGTATTATATAACCCATTTGTATCAGTAATTTTTGTAATTAATTTCTTATCATTATAAAGGAAAGAAGTAGTACCAAATTTATTTTGGATAGATTGCAGCTGATTATTTAAAATGCTTAATACTACCGTATCATATTCACTAGTAACAGTAACAGAATTATTAGAATAATTTAACGACATCTCTTTCCCATCTGCATCTACTAATTTAGAAATTTTATCATTTTGGTAAGTAATTGCAACACTATCGGAGGAAATATTAGTAATCTTTGATAACTTATAAATACCATTATAATTTGTAAATTCTTTCTTAGTTTTCTCTTGATCTAACATAATATATTTTCCTTGATCTAATGTCACTTCTAATCCTAATCCATCTTCATCTACATATAAATTGTCCGACTTTGAAATCATATAATGAATAGCTCCTGAATCATTTACATATCTCAAATAATTTTCAGTATCTATCGTTTCTGTAGTTATCATTTCAGAAAAATTCCATCGCCAGCCAATACCTATTTGTGAATGATTTTCATTTTTTGTTGCTTCTGCAGCATTATAAACTGCACTCAATCCTATTGGATATTTTTGACCCAACGTTTTATTAATATCAAAAATATTTACAATATTCCCATTATAATTATTAATATAAGAAGTTCCATTAGAATAATTTATCTTTCTATAATCCATATAATTTTCAATTCCATTCTGAATGCGATAAGATATTTCCAAATAAGGACGATACAAGGTGGAATATTCTAAATCATACTCCTTATTATAAAATGTATAATCAACACAATTATCATTATAAGTTTCATTATTATATTTTAAAAGAACTCCCTTATTTTCCTTCCCGTTATACCACTCTTTTACTAATTTTGTCAAATCAAATGAACTCTGAACTGGTTCATCTGGAATATCAAAATCCGGAGAATATGTTGGATAAAAATAAGTCCTAACTAAAGGATCGAATTTATCATTCATGTTATTCCATGTGGCAGTATTTTCATCCCATGCGGTAGTAATTTCATGAACATTAATAACTCGTCTCTCTTTTCCTAATAGCCCTTGTTCTTTTAAAGTAGATAAATAGGCGGTTGCTTTTACAATGCTACAACTAGGATCTAATTCGGGCAAGGCAAACTTTAATAATGCTCTTCCTACACCATTTTCTCTAGGTCCAACAGAAGTTATATGATAAGTTCCATAAGGTTTATTTTGGTCTAAATAAGAAGAAATGTATACATCATATACATTTTCTTCGCGACCATTCATAATAGTAGGATCTATGATCACAGGATAACTAATTTCAGCATCTTTCAACCATTCATCGTCTAACTTTAATAAAAGGACATAATCATCTAAAACTTTTTGAATATCATAATCTATAGATGCATTGACATTATCATCATTGTCTATCATAAAAGATTTTTGTAAAACAAATAATATATCGGTATTATCTAAAACTAAAATATTTCCATTGTCATCTTTTTGAAGTTGCAAGTTAGTAGAAAGATGAAAAGAAAGTTCTTCTTTTATATTTTCTTTATTATTCAAAATAATAGACTCTTTCACTTTTCCGTTAAAAATAGAATATTGCAACTGTAAATTCGAGCTTAAATCTGTATATAAAATCTTATTTTTTTCTACAGATACAGAACCTAATGAAAAATCACACATTTCAATAGATAAATATTTTTCATGGTTAAAAACTGTAACAACAGGTCTTTTTTTATCAAATCTTATGCGAAAAGAATTAGTTCTATTTTCATAATAAGCATCACTTTCATGTATTTGATTATCAATTTCTTCATATTTTCCATTTTTTAAATAATGAATATCATGATCATACATCTGTACTGTAAATGTACCATCAGGATTCAAAAAATGTTTTTCTCGAGGTTTTCTTAAATCTATTAACTCCTTCATAAGACACCTCACGCAACACGTTTCCACATATATACTACGATATATGGTTGCAAATTATTATGGGCTTGTCCACTGCCTACCGTTGTAGTATTACGATTAACAGTTTGAACTCTGCGATATCGAGTATCATTGACACTTTCACAGACAAATATATTGTATCCATCATTTTTTGCTGCCTCACACATAGCGACTATTTGCTCCCCTTCATTAAATTCAGTTTCCAATCTATGTTTATGACTAGGCATCTCTTCTACAGTTAAAGCAACTGTTTTTGATCCTCCCGTTTTTCCTGCAGTATTAAATTCCTCTTCATTTGCATTAAAGCCTACAAGAGTCCTTCCACTAGCAAATGCTTCCCAAGTTCCTCCAAATAATGTACTAGGATTCGCACTATTAACACTCAAATAAATAGAGCCAACAGGATAAATGGAATCAAAGTCTATATTAGAAGACTCTTCATTCTTAACCTTTGTAGTAAGACTATTTACCACCAAATTTCCTTCACAATCTAATGAAAAATTATTATTTTCGGAATTCATGCATTTAATAGTTAACTTATTAAAATCTGCATTAATTGCATCAGGTTCCACTTCTGTAAAACAGTCCTTAAAATAAATATCATCTAAAGTTAAAAATTTGTCTTCATTATTTAATCCATAAGTATAAGTATTTGTTAAAAAATATTTCGTCAAATCACTATTTTTAGGATAAACAATATTTAGATTCGCATTAGTGTAGTTTGTAGAAATTTTATTATATCCTTCATACAAAACCACAGGCTGATAATTTAACTCCTCTATCAAGTCCTCCTCTCTAATAGACAAAGAAAGACTATTATATTTTATATATTGAAGAGCATCTGCAAAAGGATTACTTTCTTCAATCACATTTGTGATCACGCCAAAATCATCTGGCAAGACAAAAGAAGTTAAATTAATCGTAGCCGCATCACTTCCAACATTTGAATAAAGAGTTTCGACCACTTCTAACGTTTCAATATTTTCTAATACAATACTGTTTACTTGATTAGAAAAAGATTCACGAACACGATATTTTGCTGAAGAAAACAGACCTGAATAATAATTAGCATTTGTACCTAAAACATCAGGAAAATTTAACACCAACGTTTTTCCGCTCAAATCCTCTCCAATTACTATAGCATTTTCTTGTAAAGTTGCTAGAATTTTTCTTCTTACATAAGCCTTCATACTAATTTTATTTCCTAAAAAAAGAGGCTCTACAATAAAACTATCACTAACATTCTCCAAAGAATATAATGGGCTTGCTAAAGGAAATACTACACTTTTTCTATTAGCACCATCACCAGAACTATCATCCACATAAATTTCCAAGGTACTCCCTTCTGGAATTGTTGTATTTGTATCCACCGTTAATTTAAGTTGTAATAAAGGAGCCAAAAGAGAATCGGATACTATAATCTCATTTGTTCCTGTTTTTTTCATATCTTCAAAATTCATAAATTATTTTCTCCTTTCGTTTATTATTGTTTTTGATTGATATTACTAATTAAATATTTACCCCATCATAGATTCCTCCCTTCATTTTAATGAGTTTCTAATAAACCCAAAAGAAAAAATGCTTAAATCAAGCATTTTTAAAGGTCTTCCATTTCTATCCACATTTTTACAAGACAACTTTTTTTGATTTTTCGAAGAGTATTTCTACAAATTCCCATATTTTCTGAAAGAACTTCTTCAGACTGTCCTTTAAAAAAAGTTCCAACTAAATATTTAATCTCTTCATTTGTTAGTTTGAAAGAAATACTTTCCAGACGTTTATAAAATTTTGTTAACCACTTTTGTTTTTCTATGTTATTTGCAACAAGATCTGTCATTTTATCTGTAACATAATGCTTTGTGGAATGAGACTCTTCAACTCGGTAATTAGAACCTAAAGAATCCTTCCATTGCATCATATAAATTACTTCTCTATACTTTTGAAACTTTTTCACAATTTCTTTCTTTAAAGTTTTCGTATCATACTCTTCACATAAATCTTTAGCAAGCAAATTATTAAAATTGTCTATACTAATCTTAGCGGATATCACTTTAGGAATATCTAAAGCCATATCTAGTGATATTAAATCTTTCATAAAAAATAAAATGACCTTCTCTAATGAACAAATCAAATGAATTCATTCATTATACAAGATTATACTCAGAAAAAAAGCATTGTCTATTCCATAACAAGAGCAAATTTTGTGCATTTTTAAATGACTTTACTAAAATAATCTTGGTCATTTTTTGTTCACTCCTTTTTAGTAGTATATGAGGTAAAATAAAAAAAGCTACTCATTATAAGAGCAACTTTTAATTCCTTCTGCATCATAAGAAATTGTTACAGTATTACTAGTAGATACCTTTGACCCCGTTTTAGGATTTACTAAATCACTATCAACAATTAAACCGAACTCAAGCAGAGTCTGCAAATTAACTGTGCAAGACTTTTTCTCTAAACAATCTGCTTTTTTAAGCTCTGCTTCACGTCTATCAATATACGTACACGCTGCATTTTCAAGTGTCTCTTCAAAAAAAGCATACTGTTCATCTTGTTGATTAGAAAATGCTCCAGTTAAATTAGCTGTAATAATAAGTCCAATAATTCCAATTAAACCTACTACAACAATGAGTTCAATTAATGTAAATCCCTTTTTCATACACTACCTCTTTCTAATATTTTTGCTTTCTTCCTTTTTACAAAATGAAAATATAAATAAGCGATAAACGAAAATAATACAATTCCATAAAAACTAATACTTCTTAAAAGTATCATTCCTGAAGTAGCAAGTTCACTTCCATACAAAACCTTATTTGCTTCAAGAAGTAATCCCTCTGCCACAACAACACCTCCAGGAAATGGCATAAAGTCTGACCCTAATGTAATAAACACTTGAAAAGCTATCACTTCAAAAATCGATAAATCAGACAAACCAAAAGAACGATAAATTACATAACTAACGGCTAAAATACTTAATCTTTGAAAAACCAAAATAACAAAAGACTCCAAAAGTATCCACGGATGTCGTCTTGTCGTTTTAGCACATTCTTGATAATCTCTTAAAGACGCCTTTAAGCTAGCTTCCTTCTCGCGGGTATTTTTCACAAATCGTAACTTCTTTAACAACTTAATAACCAAGGACACGATACGATACATGAGTTTTTTAGAATACACTAGTAAAATAAAACATATAATTACCAAAATTGTCGTTCCAAACCCAAGTAATACCAGCCAATTAAATAAAGTATTAAAAGAAAACAATTTAGAGCTATAAAAAACCATTCCCAAAATTGCCAAAAAGATTAAAGCAACTTTATAAATCATCGTATTAAGTAAAATAATCACACTATTAACACGATAAGGAATACCATCACGACTCATTTCAATCATTTGAACAGGCTGTCCTCCAATACTACTAGGAGTAATAGCTGAAAAATAACATTCTGTAAAAACATATCCAAATGCTTGATACCAGTTGATACGATACCCTAAATGTTTACACATTCTTTTTAAATAAAGTGCTTCAAAAAACGCCCAGAAAAACATACATAAACACGCTATACCAATATAAATAGGACTAACATGCACTAGTGAACTTAAAAATTCTTGAATAGGATACCCTTTAAAAACAAAATAATAGGTTCCAAAAATAAGAACTAAAAATAACACAACTGATAACACATATTTTTTCTTCGGCATCAATCTCATCCCCTATTTAAGCATAGCATAATTTATCAAAATTTACCACTAAAAAAAAGCTTACATTTCTGTAAGCTTAATTAAATATCGTTCCTTTTTTTGGCAAATTCAATACAACATACTTATTTTCTTTGACAATTACACTGAAATTATATTATTTTTCAGTTTATTTGTAAAAAAGCTACATACTAACTGGTAATTTGCAAATTTTTAAACTTAAAAAGTTTACATATCTTCACTCACTATGTAAGGAACATACACACTTCTGTATTCATAAAGAGATTTACTTACATCTATCCAATATACATTAGAAAGTGTATTATCACTAGGATCAACTTCACATCTTTCTAGTATTCCTCCTAAAGCTTGAATCGTTTTATCAGAAGGAGTATTAGAAACACTACAACCTAGCATTACTCTTGAAAGGCCTAACTTCTGTGCCTCTATAAGTCCTAAATACAAATTAATTTTATTGTAGCCCTTCCCTCGTTCAGTAGGCCTTATACCATATCCGATATGACCCACAAACTGAAGTAATTCCTCCGTCAAATCATAACGAATTGAAATCATTCCAATCAATTTGTTATCATGTTTTCGAATCAGAAAAAATGTTTTTCTAGGGCACTTATTTATACTGTTAGCATACTCTTTGTTTTCCAGTTTTAAAGACTTTTCCAAACAAGCTTCATAAGAAAGCCCGTCTAACACTTCATCAAAGCTACCAGCACCATTAATATCTGATTGATATTTTTGATGTTCCTCCATATATTCTAAAACATCATCTTTTCGAGAAATAGAAGGTTTCTCTAAATAAAATTGTTCCATAGTATTCCTCCTTCCTATAAATAATACTATTTTACAATAAATCTTTGCAATACATGTAAATCATGATTTGCTACATCTTCTAACTCCAGAATGGTTGTATAATCTGCAATCATTTTAGTTAAACGCTTACGAGTTCTTAAATCACTTTCCTTTTGATTTACTATAGATGACAAATATTTTCTTTTTTGTGTCTCTGTTAGTTTAGTCCAGAAAAGACTTTCTTCCGTATTAAAAACTAAATAATTGACCATTTCATTGTACATATCCATTACAACCGCTATTTTCTCCATTCGATGTAATCGAAATAAATCTCCATTTATGTCATCTGTTAATTTAGCTTGTCTTTCCATTTGAGCTTCATACATTTCAATTGCTTCTAGCATCTTTGATATATGTCCCAATCCAATATTTCTATAATAACTTTGCAAATAATTTCTTCCATCTTCAAAAGTATGTGATAAATCTTGTTTTATTGTAGCAATAGACCGTTCTTTTAAAGCACTAAATCGACAACTGGAATATTGAGTTGGATTATCTAGTAATAAAACACTTCCCATATTTTTTTCATCTTGTTTTTCTAAAGTTTCATCCGTATATCCTTTTGTCGTATATACTTGTGGTTCATATCCTCTTTTATTTGCTAGAGCCATTGATTTTTTTAATTGATCAATTTCTATAAATAATTTAGTCCAATTATATTCTGGATATTTTATAGAAAGCCTTACAATATCCTCTACAGAATTTACATTTGCCTTATTAGCTAATTTTAAGATTTTAGAATCCAACATCAACCTTTTCACAGACACATTTTCTAAAGTTATCATATATCTTTCCTCTCTTTCTTTTGGTATCCGAAAGCAAAAAAGCCACGAATAACCATTCGTGACTCCAAGTATTCTTGTGTAGGTATTTTTACCCGGGATAGCTCACATAAACTGCTTATATCCCCTCACTTACTACAATAGTATACACATTTTTTTAAGAATGTCAATTGTTTCAAATTCTATTTTAAAGCACAAAATACATCTTTTAAATCATCATGAATGACTAAATCAGCTTTTTTATCAAAAGGTGTTTCATCAAGGTTGATAATGACTAGATATTTTCCCCGAAAATAATTAACCATATTACAAGCTGGAAAAACAGTGAGACTTGTTCCGAGAACCAGTAACATATCAGCATGCTCTACCCTCTCAATAGACTTTTGAAATTCCTTTTCTGGTAAAGCCTCTCCATAAAGGACTACTTGAGGTTTAATAATACCCCCACATTCGCATACCAAAACTCCTTTACTTTGGAATACATAATTACCAGAATACTCTTTATGACACTTTATACAATAATTTTTATATACAGTTCCATGTAATTCATAAACATTGCGACATCCCGCTTTACTATGAAGCCCATCAATATTTTGCGTAATAATAGCCTTTAACTTACCAGAGTCTTCTAATTTTTTTAAATACTCATGAACAATATTAGGTTTCGCATCCAAAGAGTTTAGCTCTGATTTATAAAATTCATAAAAAGCTTTGGGATCCTTATAAAAGCAATCAACACTCAACATATACTCTGGCGAATAAGGATACTTTTCACGAGCTGACTTATAAAGACCATCATCACTTCGAAAATCCTTTATCCCTGAAAGAGTAGATATTCCAGCCCCTGTAAAAGCTACAATATTTTCTGACTCATCAATCATTCTTTGTAATTCTTCTATCTTTGTCATCTTCATCTCCTATTAAAATAAATTCAAAAAAACTTCATGAAGAAGCTTTTTGAAAATATTGATACCACGATTATCTTGTAAAACTAGAACCACGAGTCAACAGAAATTCCTCGTATTCTCGTTCGTCTACATCTCTAATATGTCTTTCATACTTAGGGTCAAAAGCAGGATTTGTAATTAACAGTTGCTTTAACTCCCCAAAATAATAAATACATGTTCCAGGACTTACAGTTAACATATCTCCTGCTTCAACTTTTACCGGTGTGCCATCTAAAAAGAACACTCCTTCTCCTTCCAAGAAAATATAAATGAAAGTACTTTTATCATGAACAAATTCTTCAAAATGTCCTTTTTCTACACTCTCCATAACAATTCCAACTTCACTATTGGGACTCCCAAACCCGACAAAGTTTACACCATTCTTATCAAACTTAGTCATTTCAGAATTCTTAGTTAATTGATACATCGTTTATTCTCCTTCTAACTGAGTTAACTTTTCTTTTTCTTGCTCTAGTTTCTTTCGTTCTTGTTCGACTAGTGAAGCTGGAGCTTTAGAGACAAAAGCCTCATTAGAAAGTAACTTTTCACGTTTTAGAATACTTTGCTTTAAAGCATCGATTTCCTTTTGTTTCTTTTCTTTATCCTCTTCTGTTTCTTCTTTTTCATCATAAATAGTAAGTGCATACTCGCCATAGATTACTTGATATTTTGTCAAAGAATCACTAGAAGAAGCAATATGACTATCTAATTTTAACATAGTACTAATAAAACAATAATCTTTCTTATTCTCTAATACTACATGATAATCCTTACCGATATTATGTTCTGCTTTTACATTTCTAAATACCTTAATAAATCCAATTTGTTCTTCCACTTGTTTAAATTTTTCTAAGAAAACTTCTTTTTTATTATACTTTGGATATTCACTTAACATAATCGTTTTATCTGTATCTAATAATTTTTGATAAATTTCTTCTGTTACAAAAGGCATGAATGGATGTAACATTTTTAAGATATCGATGAGTACTTTTTTTAGAACTCTCTTAGTGGTATTATCATTCATAAAATGTTTAG
>DVGF01000050.1 GCA_018712835.1 Candidatus Ventrenecus stercoripullorum | reverse complement strand
AGATAGCATCATAAATAAAATGAAATAAAAAATAGTACGGGGGCGACCCTCGGAAATGTGGTCTCAATAAAAAGAGAAAAGGAATACCGTGAGGTATTCCAAGGGAAGAAATAGAAAATTTATTTTCTATTTAATTCCTTTTTGTTCTAATTTTTTACTAAGTTTAAATCGCAAAAAAATGGCCTAGACAAGAATTTCTAGACCATTTTTTGTAATGTGTTCCATAAACTTTTCTTTAAATTTATCAATTTCTCTTCCTTCTAATGTTTTATTTTCGCTACCTAAAGTATAACGGATAGTATATTTCTTAACTTCCTTATCTTCATAAGTTCCAACTAATTGATAACCTTTTACATATTTATTTGTAAACATTTTAAGAACTTTAAGTAAATCTTCGTATTTAGAATTTTTAGATACCAAAATTGTATAATCTAAAGTAACTTCTGGATACTTACTAACAGCTTGATATAAAATATCTTTAACGTTACCCTCAACATAGAAATCAAAATCAATATCAACAGCTACCATAGCTTTCTTCTTACCAATATATCGCGTGCATTCTCCGTTGAAAACATGAATATATCCAATACATTTCCGAGCTACAAGAATTTCATTACTTAAATTCTCATCATAGTACTCTTCTCTTCGACCCTTCTTAAATTCCACATCTTGATGCTTGAAAGATTTGAAGAGTGATAACACAATTTCTTTTGCTTGATAATAAATATTCTTCATACGAGACTCATCATCCGCTAAAATAATACTAAGTCTTCTATGATTTTCATTATCTACAATAACAGTTCCTATTTCAAAAATACCTAACTGAGAAACATTTTTCAAATTATTCTTCACAATAGGAAGTAAACTCAAAGACAAATCATCACGAAGTAAATTATTTTCAGTCTTTCCAAGTAATGTTACCCCAGATTTTTCTAAATGACACTCTTTCAAAAAAGCTGTATCATACCATAAATAAGAATGAACTTCATTCATAGAATAACGGGTTGCCAAATAACGTTTGACATCGTATTCCATATTCCATACTGTATCATCTTCTTTACCAGTAAGTTCTAACTTCAAAGGAATTTCTTTAATATTTTCATAGCCATAAAGTCTAACAATCTCTTCAATGATATCAGCGTCCATCGAAACGTCTTTAGTAGATCTAAACGTTGGAACAACTACCTCATAACTATCAGTCAAATCTTTAACAGTAAATCCTAAAGACCTTAAAGACTTCACGACATCTTCGGAAGAAAAATCAATTGCTGTATAAGCCTTTAATTTATCTTTCTTTAAGACAACCATCTTTTCTTTTAATGGACTAGGATATACATCAGTCAAATTAGATGCAATTTCCATATCAGGATTTTCTTGTTTTAACAAATAAGCAAGTCTCTTAATTGCTACATCGCACATATTAGGGTCTAAACTCTTCTCATAACGAGCACTAGCCTCTGTTCGAAGACCAAGTCTTACTGCACTCTTTCGAATACTTCCAGCATCAAAACAAGCCGACTCTATAAACACACTTGTAGTATCAGGAAGAATTTCACTATCAAGACCTCCCATAATACCAGCAATTCCGAAATATTTATCGCCGTTAGTAATCATTAAAGTATCCGAAGACAATTTTCTTTCTACTCCATCCAAAGTCGAATAAGTATCACCCTCATGAGCAAGACGAACTTGAATATTTTTAACAACACGTTCATCAAAAGCATGCATTGGTTGTCCAAGCTCTAACATCAAATAATTCGTAACATCAACAAACAAATTAATAGAACGCATACCAGCATAAAAAAGGAAAATCTGCATATCTAAAGGAGTTTTATTATTTTTTAAATTTTTAATTTCTAATCCACAATACCTTTTACATAAATCTTTATTTTCTATTTGAATATCCAAATCTTCTTTATCATTAGAGATTTCTAATAATTCTAAAGGCAACAATTCATGATTAGTAATCGCACATACCTCACGAGCAATTCCGTAATGTCCCCATAAATCAGGACGGTTCGTTAAACTCTTATTATCAATTTCTACAATAATATCCTCGACAGGATAAAGACTTTTAAAATCAACTCCAATTGGTGTATCACTAGGAAGTTCCAAAATACCTTCATGATCAGTCCCAATACCAAGTTCATCAACCGCACACATCATACCTTCAGATGGATAACCGGCAAGCTTACGTGCTTTAATATGGATACCACTAACCATTCCACCTTCACGAACCAAAGCTCCAATAAGACCAACCCGTACATTTGGCGCTCCACACACAATATTGTATTCCTTCACACCATCTGTAACTTTTAATAAAGACAATTTATCACTTTCTGGATGACGCACAACCTCAGTAATCTGAGCTGTAACTACATTATCCATATCGTTACCCTTAACAGTAACACCTTCTACTTCCGCTACTCGTAAAGTAAAATCATCCCAAATATTTTGAAAATCAATATCTTCTGGATTTTTAATATATTTTTTTAATCGATTACATGAAATTAACATACCTTAAGCCTCCTATTCTACTTCAAATTCATTTAAAGCACGTACGTCTCCACTATTTAGCACGCGAATATCACCAATCTTATATTTCATCATTGCAAGACGAGTAACCCCAAAGCCAAACGCAAAACCAGTATACTCTTCTGGGTCAATCCCGCTTTCTCTTAATACATTTGGATGGATCATACCACATCCACAGAACTCAATCCAACCAGCCCCCTTACAAGTAGGACAACCCTTACCATCACACATTAAACAAGAACAATCAAGTTCAAAACTAGGTTCAGTAAATGGGAAAAATCCTGGACGAAGTCTAACACGTACATCTTTTTTAAAAGTTTCAGACAACAAACTTCTCATAACATAAATCAAATTAGAAATAGAAACACCTTTATCAATAACCATACCTTCTAATTGAAAGAAAGTTGTCTCATGATTAGCATCCATATCTTCATTACGAAATACTCTACCCGGAGCACAAACTTTTAAAGGAGCTCCATATTTTTGCATAGCTCTGACTTGATTTGGCGAAGTATGTGTTCTAAGTAAATCTCCATTACTTAAATAATAAGTATCTTGCATATCTCTTGCCGGATGGTCTTTTGGAATATTTAAAGCCTCAAAATTATAATACTCTTTTTCCATTTCAGGACCACTAACTACTGTAAAGCCCATTCTCTTTAAAATATCCGTCATATCTTTAATGACTAAAGTAACCGGATGTAAAGAACCAGTCTTAGCATACACAGGTAAAGTCTCATCAAAATCATAATCAATATGATTATTAATTTCCTCTATCTTTTTACTAAATGCTTCCTCTAATTCTCTTTTTGTTTGATTAAGTAATGGTCCCATTACTTTCTTTTCCTCAACACTCAAATCCTTCAAAGAAGATAGAAGCTCATTTAATTCACTCTTTTTTCCTAAATATTTTGCTTTACAATTCAAAACATCAGCTTCTTTATTTAAGTCCTTTAATTCTTCTAAAGCAATCTTCTTTATGTTCATCATTTTCTCGTTCATCTTTGTTTCACCTTCCTATTATATAAAAAAACTTCCAGACTTTGGGACGAAGAAAACTCCGTGGTACCACCCAAATTCTAGAAGGTTCTAGCACTCTTATCTTTAACGCAGAATATACGTTAGAAACTCCTATGTGTGAAATTCGAACTTGTTTGTCTTCTTAAAAGTACTCTCAGCTCCTAATACTTTCTCTCTTAAAAGGTCCAAACAACCTACTAAATACATAATCTTTGCTTCTATACCCGTATTTTAGCACACTAAAAAAACGAATGCAACAGAAAAATACAAGGACAAGAAAAAGAAAAAAACATAAACTACCACAGGTGATTTTTATGAGTTTACTACTAGCCATAACATCTAGTATCGATTCTTTTTTCATAGGTGCTAGCCTAAAAGCATCCAATATCCTTCTTACCAAAAAGGACTTTTTAGAAATGTTTATTGCATCTTTCCTATTTATTTTTCTTTTAGAATTACTATGTAACATCCTATCTTTTTCTATCATAAACCCTTATATGAAAGCAGTCTTATTTTTCATACTAGGAATTTACAACTTAAAAGAACAAGAAGAACAACCCCTTAGCAAAAAAATAACAACTAAAGAAAAACTTCTTCTTATCATTGGAAACTCTATCGATGGCTTTCTTGTTTCATTAACACTACCATCTTATCCAGTTCTTTACCTAAGTATTTTATTTTCAGGAATTACAATACTCCTTCTTTTAACAGGATATAAGATACCTATTCCCAAAAAAGAAAAGTTAAGCTCACTAACTAGCCTAACTTACTTCCTCATTGCCATACTCTCTCTGTTCTAAATATACAAGATATTGATTTAACAAAGAATAAATATCTTCTTCACTTTTTGCTTCACAAATTCGAGTTTTCATTTCCTTGTTTCCCGGCATTCCTTTTAAATAAAACAAAATATTAGACCGAATTTCTAACAAAGCCACTTTTTCATTTTTATCTTGTTTTAATAATTCAAAATGACGCTTCATCATTTCTATTTTTTCTTGATTAGAAACTGGTTTAGGAACACTACCTGACTCTAAATATTCTACACAATCTCGAATAATCCAAGGATTACCAAGGACTCCACGCCCAATCATCACCGCATCACATCCGGTCTCTAGGATCATCCTCTTTGCTTCAAAACAAGTTTTCACATCCCCATTCCCAATCACTGGAATAGAAACACTTTCCTTAACCTGTTTAATATATTCCCACCTGGCCTTACCAGAATATCCTTGTGCCCTCGTTCTAGCATGAAGAGTAATCGCACTAGCACCAGCACTTTCAATAACTTTAGCAACCTCTACACAGTTAATAGATGACTCATCCCAACCTAACCGAATTTTCACAGTAACAGGAACAGAGACAGCCTTTACAACCTCAGATACTATTTTCTTGATTTTATCAGGATTTTTTAAAAGAGCACTACCAGCCTGAGCAGAAACAGCAACTTTCGGAACAGGACACCCCATATTAATATCAATAATATCTGGATGCATCACACTTTCCACAATCCGAGCCGCTTCTACAAAACTTTCTACATCACTTCCAAAAATCTGTTGAGCAATTGGGCGTTCTTCCTCACTCATTTTAAGAAGTTCCAATGTTTTCGCATTCTGATAAACCAAAGCCTTATCACTAACCATTTCAGCAAAAATAAGACCTGCTCCCATATCCTTAATAATCTTACGAAAACTTGTATTAGAATATCCTGCCATCGGTGCAAGAACAACTTGATTTTTTATTTCAACATTTCCAATCTTCCATGTCATAGAGTCCACCTCAAATCAACATGATTATACCGAAAAAAAATGAAAAAAAAAAGAAAAACTTCTTTTTCTTTAACGCTTAGACTTCTACTTCTAACTCTTCCCCATTAGAAAGTAACATTGCGTTTGCTTCATCCCGGTCAACATGAAATTCTAATACACCATTCTCACTTGCTTTAATGTGTGCAAACAAAATTCCTTCTCTTTTTCCTTTAACATGAACACGTACTACTTGTTCATTAGACACTCCATAAGTTTCTAAATCTTCCATACTCATATGAATATGACACTCTGCCAAAATACAAGCTTCCTTAACTTCTACACGACCTTTATCAGTCACCAAAGTAACCGTTTCAGCTCCTGCTAAATCACCACTTTTACGAACAGGAGGATTGACTCCTAATGTATGAGCATCCATCGCAGAAACTTCAACTTGAACATATTTTCTTACTGGTCCTAAAACCCGGACATGCGGAATACTTCCATTAGGTCCTTCAATTGTTACAAACAAATTAGATGCAAATTCTCCTGTTTGTTTTAAATCTTTAACTTTCTCCCATTCCTCATCAAATAACTGGTTATACACTTCTTGTGTCAAGTGTACATGACGATTACTAATACCAACTGGCACTTTAAAATTCATTATCTATCCCTCTTTTCTATAGTATTATATCAAAAAAACAAACCATAATAAAGTATAGGAGGAACAATTTATGAAAAATAATAATTGTAGTGATTGTAGTGAAAAAACAGTAGAAGGACGTGCTGTAATTGACAAAGAAACAGGCCTTTTATGTGTCGACTTAAACTGTCAAGATTATGAAACAGATAAGGATATCTTAGTTCCTTATGTTTGCACAACCTGTGGAGAAACAACTTGGAAAACTAAATCTCCAACAGAACAAAAGAAGTAAAAAGAGTGTCACCTTGACATTCTTTTTTTACTCATAATTATCGAGTTAATTTTAAAGAGGAATCTTCTTGTGTTTGTAAATAGTACTCTTCTGGAGTTAATTCATCATAAGTCATTTTTCCATCTTCTCCCAGATAATAAAAGCGATATATTATTTGATCATCATCTTGAAACTGAATATATGGCCAAACCGAAACTTGAACTTCAGACTGCACACTAGTAAACGTTGTTTTCTCTCCATTTACAATAATTAAGTCAATAACACTTGATATTTTATTTGCATAAACTCCATTTTTTAAAAAATCTGATTCTAAAAATCTTTGTTCTGCAATTGAAGCAGAATGATAGCCATTATAACCACTAGCAAATCCTTTAACAAAAGTATCATTTTGGCCCTCTATTTGATTAATCCCCCTATATGAATTCGTATCAGATATAGAAAATCCTAGCATTAAAGAGTTATGAATTCGATCATCCATAGTATCCTGCATTACCCCATCTATCTGAGCATAATAAGAACATATTGAAGTATCTGTATGAATATTGTCAATATAAACTTTTTCATCCGTTACTCCATCTGTTCTTGTAACTTCATGCGAGATTACTTTTCGAATGATTCTGCCTTTCCTTTTTTCTTTTTCATTTAACATTATTTCACCTCCATTCTAGCCTTAGAAATTATAGGACATTTTCACTGAAAAGTGAGTAAAAAAAACCGACTATTTTTATAGTCAATTTTCAAGAGACATTTTTACTGAAAAACTAATTTAACAATAGAGACATTTTTACCGAAAAGTCACATTTAATACAAATCAATATTAATCCATCGTGATAAATCTGCATATATTTTTCTAACAAGAAAGTTCCAAAAAAGAGGAAGGACATTAAAAAGGTCGTCCTTCCTCAAAAAGTGTGAGTTTGAGTTTATATGTTATTTATATTGTATAGAGTTTTTTATATATATTTTTCAACAAAATATATGGGTTTTCGTTTCTTACCTTATCACTTCTCCTTTCATGTCTAACATATTACACCTGTTTTATGAAAAATATGTGAAGAAAAAGTGATTAAACAAAAAATTATTTTTTCTTTACATAAAAGTAAAATGTTGTTCCCTTATTTTTTGTAGACTTCACACCATATTTAAAATCATGCCGTTCCAAAATGTTTTTCACAATCGATAAACCAATCCCTGTTCCAACAACATTTCTCTGATGATTTTTATCATTTTTATAATACTTATCCCAAATGAAATCAAGTTCTTCTTCCTTAATGCCTTTTCCAGTGTCAATAATTTCAACCAAATAAGAGTCTTTCTCTTTCTTGACACGAATTGTCACTTTTTTATCATCACCCGTATAATTAATCGCATTATTTACAAGATTATAAATAACTTGATTAATCTTCTTCTCATCAGCTACAACCATAGCTTTATTTGGTAAATCCAATTCAAAATGATAATTCTCCGTCTCTTTAATAATTTCATAACGTCTAATAATCGTCTTTATTTCCTCTACTAAATCAAAAGTAGACAAATGAATTTCATCTGCATTTGCTTGTAATTTAGACAACGTTAAAATATCATTCACTAAAACATTAAGACGATCTGTCTCATCCATGATAATATTACAGTGGTCAATTCGTTTTTTATCGTCCTTATAACTAATATCCCGAACCATCTCAGCATACGCTTTAATCATAGTTAAAGGCGTCTTAAGGTCATGAGAAACATTAGCAAGTAAATCTCTTCGTAACTCATCCGTCTTTAACATCTCTGTTTGAGCATTCGTTAAAACTTTAGAAAGTTCATTCACTTCCTCAATATCATATTTTGGAAATTCAACAGCCGTTCCAGTTCCGAGTTTACGTGCTCGTTTCGTAATATCTAAAATTGGTTCTGTTAACTTCTTAGACAAAAAGTATGCAACCATACATGCAAAAATAATTGCAATAATTGTTAAATAAATTAACTGCTCTTTAATCAAAATATTAGCCGAACTAATATCTTCTAGATTTGTATATAAAAATACTGCTCCCTCGTTTACCTTAATACCGTACAAATAAGCTTCCGCTTCATACTCTTCATTTACCAAACGATGAGCTTTTAATGTATTATTAGAATTCACAAAATCTTGCTCAATTTGTAATATCTGAGCATTATTTTTTCCAAGTGCACACCCATTCATCATCGTATTGTAATAATATGTATTTCCAAGCGCACTATAATACTCAATACACACTTCATTTTCATAAGCAATACTTTCTAAATTTTTCTTTAAATCACTAAACGAAGTATTCTGAATCGAAGTAGCTAACCGATTCAAATTTCGCACTTGATAATCCTGATAAGAATATTTAAGAAACACAATTTGAAATACCCACAAAAAAATTAAAATTCCACTACTAAATAAAATAAAATACAATAAAGTTTTAGCATTCATGCTAGAACTTCTTTTTTTAGTATTCAAACTTATAACCTACTTTACGAATAGTTTTAATACAACTTCCGTAACTTCCTAATTGATGTCGCAAAGTTTTTACGTGAGTATCAACCGTTCTATCATCACCATAAAAGTCATAGCCCCAAATATTGGTTAATAATTGTTCCCGTGATAAAGCAATATGATTATTAGAAACAAAATATTTAAGCAAATCATATTCTTTTGGAGTCAAATTAATAAGTTTCCCATCAATCTTAACTTCATGAGCAACATCATCTACTTCTAGCCCCCCAAAAACAAGTCTTTTAGGATTTGCATCACGTCTTTTGGTAATCGCCTTTACCCTAGCAACTAATTCCTTAGGACTAAAAGGTTTCGTAACATAATCATCAATCCCCAAATCAAAACCAATGAGTTTATCAAATTCCTCTCCTCGCGCAGATAACATTAACACTGGAATATCTTTGATTTGTTTCATTTCTTTCAAAGTCTGAAATCCATCTTTTTTAGGCATCATAATATCCATAATCACCAAATCAAACTGTTCCTGCTGAAACTTATCTAATGCCTCATCGCCATCTCTTGCTTCCTCGACAGAAAAACCATCTAATTGCAAATATTCCCTTACCACATCGCGAATTAACGTTTCATCGTCTACTACTAAAATCTTCATGAAACCACCTCGTTTCAAGTTATATTATAACAGATTTGTGATAAAATCATGAAATTTTATAATTCCTCATAAAGAAGCGTTTGAATTTCTAACAATCTAGGAATAACATTTTTACTTGTTAAAACACGATAATCATTGATTTCTGAAATCAAACTTAAGTATTTTTCATACAAATCATTTAAAATATAAAACTCCAACTTTGAACTATCCCACTGAAACTGCAAAGCCAAATCAGTATAAAACTTTCTTTTCTCAACAGAATATAAATTCAAAATAATTTTAATGAGTTCCCACGGCAAAGAAAGAAGTTTCTTAGGCAAGGTATCCGGATATAACAAATATAATTTTTGCATGGCAAAAAGTTCATCTTCCACATAATCTTCGTCATATTTTTTTAATACTTCTTGACGAACACTTTTTAGAAAACGAGCATTTTTCTCTAAAAAACTTTTCCGTTTCTGATACCAATTATTTTTTCTCACTTTACCTGAAAATAAATTCTTGTTTTTTTCTAAAACAGTCGGCAACACATCCATAATGTGCTCTAGCATTATATTATCCACGTTTCCTCCCTTCTATTATAATTATTACAGAAAAGTGAGCATTTTCCTTTTAAAAAAAGAAAGATTTTCATCTTTCTTACAAATTTACATTATGATAAATGTCTGTAACATCATCAATTTCATCTAATAATCCAATAAGTCTTTGAAATAATTCCAAGTCTTCTCCTTCTAAAGTCACTTTGTCTTTTGCATACATTCCTTCTTCATCAAGTTCATATTCTACACCTGGAATTAACGCTTCTATTACATCTTTTGTTTTATTATGATCGGTAGGATTTACAGTAATTACAACTTCTCCTTCTTCCGTTTCAAAATCAACAGGTTCAATTCCATTCTCTAATAACGCATTAAAAATCTCTTCATATTGATCTGTTTTTACACTTAAAATAGCTAAATAATCATAATTGTACGCTACAGAATTAGTAACCCCTAAGCTTTTATGTACTTTATTAAAAGCAGCCCGAACCATTCCTACAGTTCGATTAACATTATCTGTTAAAGTTCGAATAATTAACGTCGATGCTCCTGGACCAAATCCTTCATAAGTAACAACTTCATAGTCTTCGCCACCAACACCCTTTGCTTTTTCAATAGCTCTATTAATAATATCACTAGGAACTTGTTCTTTCTTTGCTTTTTCAACCAAACGTTTTAAACTAATGTTACTTTCTACATCTAAAGAACCTTTCTTAGCAGCCAAATAAATTTCTTTTGCATAATTTGTATACAATTTTGCTTTTGCTGCTCCTGTTTTTTGAATACTAGCTTTTCTTACTTCATATGCTCTTCCCATAACCTATGCCTCACTTCCTACGGTATTATACTAAATTTTTATAAAAATGTCATCACAAGAATAAGTAGCATTCCTACAAAAATTCCATAATATACATATTTTTCATTTCGATAACAAAAAATTTCTTTCAAAAGTTCAAAAAAAGCAATATATAAAATCATACCACAAGCGATACAAACAAAAATTAACATTAATGTATCTGGTAGTTGTCCCCCTACAAAAAATAAAATAAGCGCTCCTAAAAAAGAAGAAAAAACTAACAAAACCAAAGTAATATATTTAGTAGGTGTATTTTTCGTATGTTCCATACTACTAGCTATCTCTATACCAAGTGGCAAATTATGACACCCTATAGCAATAGAAGTCATAAGTCCCGTAACAAGACTTTCTGACGCTAAAATAAAGACGGACATTCCTTCTAAAATATTATGAAGAATTAAAGAAAATGAAGTAATAAAACCAACATGTTCCATATGATGATTATGTTCATGCACTGGTTCTTTTAATGTATGATGATGTGCATGATGCGGAAGAAATATATCCAATATCTTTAATAAAAATATTCCTACTAAAATAAAACAGATTACTAAAACAACCGTTGCAATAAGAGATTTCTCTAATGCACTACTCATCTCTATAATCTCTGGAATAAGATCAAACAGAATCATCCCAATCATTACAACAAAAGCCATTCCTACCGCAAAAATAGATAATTCTTTCTTATGTTTTACAACCTGAACAATCCCAAATCCTATAAGAAAAAAAACTCCAATCAATAACGAAAAGATAAGTGGCCAGAAGTTTTCCATAAATATCACCAATCTTATTTTATCACAGAAAAGCAAAAGAAAAAAGGCTCATAGGCCTATCTCACAGGAAATGCATCCAAAGAAAGTTTTGCTGTCATATTACCATTTGTTAAATATAATTGATCAACATTATCATCATTCTCTAACCATAGATAGAATGTAAGAGTATCTGTTGCCCCAATATCTAATTCTAAAGCATCTTCTTCTGAAACTAAAATTTTGGAATCAATGGTAACTGTAGTAGTATCACTATTTCCCTCTGTCGCTAAAGACGCATCTTGAAAATCTCCAGTAATTGCATTACTTGTATCAGAATTAACTACAATTGCCCATTTAAAATACTTACTTAAAATATTCTTTGATATTGTAATATCTGTCAAATTAATTGCATATTTAGCTCGAACAGTAGAATCCGTATTATTAGTTACAGTAAATTCAAAATGTTCTGCCTTCGTCAAATACTCACTACCATCAATAATTGCTAAACTAGTAGCATTAATAGCTCCACCACTTGTTAACGTTGTTGTAACATTAAGTTTGTCCGCCTGGTTTTCTCCAGTATCAGAACTTCCAACAACATTGGCAGAAAAATAAGCATAACTGACACTCACTCCAATAATCATAATTGAAAGCACAAACACAGCTATAAAAATACCACTTTTAACAGCTTTGTTCTTTGATTTTTTTTCCATAACTCTTCTCCTTATATAATTTATTATACTAAATCGTCAAAATTTTCTCAAGGATTAAAATAAACAACTCCCACTTTATTTCCATCAGGAATTAATACTAAAACACCTTCGCTATCATATCCTAAATTCTCTGTATAAGTCCATGATAACGCTACTCGGTAACCAGCAACCGTACTTTCATCAGGCATAATATATTCATAATCAGAAATACTATCCACTGTAATAGAAGCAACTTCAGGCAAATCTTGTGTTCTAGTATCATCTAAATTATTCTCAACAGTTTTATAAATACTATTTTGTGCAACAGATTTTAAAGAAGCAACAGCATCAGTATACACATATTCAAGACCACCAATATCATAACGACTAATTTTATTATCAATCGTATAAAAATCAATAATGAATAATTGACTCACTAAAGAAACATATTCTTCTTGGTCAAACTCTTCTTGATTTAAAAGTGTCTCTAATTCATGAAACTTTTCTTCAAACAAAGCAGTATCTCTATCTTCTAAAGTATAGCCATACTCATCAATCGTATTCGTAACAGTTACAGTATTAACTGGTGTTTCTACAGGTTCCTTATAAAAGAACTTTTGATAAATTAGGAGTCCACCTAAAATAACAGCAATGGAAATAATAACAATCATTAATATCTTATACTTTTTTCTCATTTTTGTCCTCTATTCTATTCTTTTAGTACTTTTATTATAGCATAGCAAAATAACTCTTGCAATTTATTTTTCTTTTTGTTATATTATTGATGTACGCAGGTGTGGTTCAGTGGCTAGAATGCGACCTTGCCAAGGTTGAGACGGGAGTTCGATTCTCCTCACTTGCTCCAGTGACAAATCTGTTCGAACTTTTATGTTTGAACTTAACAAATAATCAATCCGTTCGGGTTGATTTTTTTGTGTTTACAAAAGAATTAACTAGGAAAGGACGGTGTTAATTATGATAAAGTTTACTACACAAGAGTTAGAAACGGAAAAAAGTTTAAAGCAACGTATTGAATTTATTTGTAAGTTCTGCCACGTTACTCCTACCATTACTAGATGATGATATTGAAGAATTAGATTTAAGTAAAGAAAAAGATGACTTTGAGAAATAACCCCATTGCCATCTTTTATTTGTTTATTTTAACCAATTTACGTGAAATTGTTTCATCAACTGGTGGAACATAATCAACTAAATAGAATTCATATAAATGACCATATTTTTTCATTACTTCTTGTACTCTACTTAACTTTCCAGTTTTATCAAATAATATTTTAGATTCTACAAGTTGTTCAACTCTATGAACTTCACTAGGATTCATAGCAGTTGTCGAATATCTATCTTCATAGTCATAATCAAATGCAACATTAACACCCGTCTTATTACCTTCGACAATTTTAGAATTCAATTTTTCCATTAATCTGTCATAAGTATAATAATCTGTTCCTGATTTTAATAAAACTACTATATTTAATGTTCCTTTACTATGCTTTGAAACTTGATAATTTGTTAAATAAACAGCATCTATATTATCATCTTTGTATAACCCTGTAATAACATCAGTCAATTTTTCTGATAAAAATGAATGCTCATCATTTGTAAGATTTATTCTTTCTCTTACTACTTTGTCTAAATATAGTAAATTATTTGCTCTAGCAATTTTTAATATATTTGCAAATTCTGGAAATTGATTATCACTTGCATATATAGTTTTATCCCATTCATACCATATATCAAAAGCATCTTTTGCACCATCTTTTACCATTTGTTGAACTCTTGAACTATTAAAAACAACATTATTTTTTTGATCATCTAATGAATGATGCATCCCTTTATCTTGATAAATTTTCGCTTGTAAATCGGCTTCAATTTCATCGCAATAATGTGAACATTTAGCTTCTGGAGTTGCTTGCTGATCAAATTCAAATAATAAAGTTAGTAAACTATCTTTTTCTTTTAAATTACCTAATGCATCTCTCATAGCTTGGTGTTCAATTTCTTGTTTCTTCTCTGATGTTATTCCATATATCTACCATGATTTATTTATCAATCTTGTTTGAAACAAAAATTTAAAATAGGATCGACTATGCTCCATTGAGGTTAAAAACTGCACATTTGGCAATTTCTATATAAAAAAAAGTTCATAACATCCAAAACTATGAACTTTTTCTTATTTATTAAGATAAAACCATACCCTCTCCTAAACCAGCGCTTGACCTAGTTTTAAATCCAAATTTTTCATAAAACTTTTCTTTTCCCTTAGAGGCACCTAAATATATTCTTATACTAGGATTTATTTTTCTATATTCATCTATTTTTGCTAAAAGAGCATTCATAATTTTAGTACCAATTTTTTGTCCTTGATATTCAGGAATAACCATAACATCTTGAATATAAAGAAAAATTGCTTTATCACCAATAATTCTTCCATATCCAATAATTTTATCATCATCATAGATACTTACTGAATATAATGTGTTGTTTAATGCCACTTCCATCATATTCTTATCTCTTGTACCCCAACCAACTTTATTTGATACATAATTAAAATCATCTACTGAAATTTTACTTTCATCAACTCTTATCATTTCTGTCCCTCCTTCAACAATATTCTACTTTAGAATAACAGAAAAATCTATATTTTCAATAAAAAATAATCCATCATACCATAATGATTTCATTAACAATTTTTTATTATTCTAATTTTTATATAATTGAACAATTCTATGTCACTTCTAAAGTACTATCTACACTACTACTATCTTTCAAGTTTAAATAATAAGAATTATTTGCTAACTCAAGCGGTGTCCCATCAGCGACCTTTTTACCACAATCAATAATAATCAAATGATCTGCCAGATTCATAACTTCCTTTTTATGAGTAATAATAATGACGGTGTGATCCCGCGCTAATTCACGAAACACTTTCATAACCTTCTTCGTATTAGTAGTATCCAAAGAAGAAGTAACTTCATCAAACAACAAAATTTCTGCCTTAGTCAAAATACTTCTAGCAACAGATAAAAGTTGCTTTAAACTAGTAGATATATTAGAACCATTATCTAAAATAATTGTTTGATATCCCTGTGGCAAACTAAGTATTTCATCATGAATCCCTAGACGCTTACACACCTCTTGTTGACGTTCTATATTAGAATCTACTAAAGATAAATTATCGCGAATACTCATCGAAAACAAAATACTTTTTTGAGTAACTACACTCACATTTGTTTTATAAACATCAAAAGAATAACGATAAATATCTTCTTGATCTATAAAAACATTTCCTGAATCAGGTTTTATAAGTCGTAAAATAATATTAAAAATTGTACTTTTTCCACTGCCACTACGCCCAACAACGGCTGTAAGTTCATGTGGGTTCACTTGAAAACTAACGTCCTTTAAAATTGGCTTACCAGAATAAGACGTACTAACATGACGAAACTCTAATTGTCCCTTAATATGGTCTTCACATGTATTTTCTGTAATTTGCATATTCTTTGGCTGATAGGTTAACAAATCATAAATTCTTAATACAGATACCCTGCAATTTACTACATTTTTAACACAATCTTGTAAAACATACTTTAATTCTTGATTTAACATAGTAAAATATCCAATTACCAAAACAATTTGATCGACAGAATAAGCATTCTAAAATAACAAATATAAAGTAACAGCATAAATACATACTTCTCCCAAATCTAAAATTAACTGTAAAAAATTTACCTGAACATCTTCATAACGTCTTTTTAATCGATAATTATGACAAAACTTTTTATTAACCGTATCAAAATAATGATAATACTTATCTTGCATATCATAAATTTTCATTTCTTCCAAAGAAGATAATTCTTCCAAAAAAATGCCTGCAATTTTATCCTGATACTTTCTCTGTTTATTTAAATATTTAGCAATCTTATTATTAAAAAGCATCATAAAAAGAACATAAAGTCCAGAAAAAAGTAATACAACTTCACCAACAAAAGGCGAGGTCAAAGTAGTTAAAATAACAATTACAACAATTCTCACTGCGCCAATTAAAATATCACTCAAATTATCATTAATATTAACAACTTTCCAAATATCTCCAGACGTTGCTTGTAAAATCTCATCAATATTTTTACGTTTAGAAAATTCCAAATCATAAGTAGATAATTTGTCAAAAACTTTTTCTTTTAATTTAACATAACAGTAATTGGAATCTAATCCAGCACCATAATAGTTCCAATAATAAAAGAGTACCCTAGAAGTAACCGCAGCAAAAAAATAAAAAATCCATTTTAATGCTTCTTTATAATTCGCTATAGTTAAGTATTTTACTATTCCTGCAGCCGTAAAAGGTATAAGAATCGATGCAATGACCGCCAAAATTTTTGAAATAACAATAATAAAAATATAGGTTTTATTTGGTTTCACGCAATACCAATATTTTTTATAAGTATCAAAAATCAATCTCACAACAATACCCCGCTTTCAATTTCTCCATTATCTTTTAATTCCTTAAATGAACGAAAACACTTAACCTGACCCTCATTCATATAAATAATTTGATCAGCCCTATGAATAAGATCTTCACGGTTTGTAATAACTAAAATCGTATGATCTTCTTTCAATTTTACTAGAAGCTCTATAATCTGATTCGTCGTTTTAGGATCTAATGAAGCAGTAATATCATCCATTAATAGAATCTCCGCATCCGTGAGTAAACTTCTTGCAATCGACAAAAGTTGTTTTTGTCCTCCTGAAATATTACTAGCATTTTGCGTAAGAACTGTACTATATCCTTTTGGCAAACTCATAATAAAATCATGTAACCCAACTTCGCCAATCACTTCCTCTTGTCGTTTCTTATTGCCATTTACCAATCGCAAGTTATCACGAATACTCATAATGAAACTCCCCGCAGCAAGCTACGGTGTATCTTTTCGTGCGATGTTTCCGAACGACAGATGCAATTGTCTATATTCCGCAACTTGTTTACCTTGGTTTTTTACATATTCTTTTATTACGGTTTCATTT
>DVGF01000049.1 GCA_018712835.1 Candidatus Ventrenecus stercoripullorum | reverse complement strand
TGTTCATCAATTCTTAAATCTTTGGGATTCAAGCCTAAATCAATGCAAATTAATGCTTGTTGAAAATATTTCTCATCTTCCTTTTTTAAACCATTAAGTTGATTATACATAATAGTAAGAAATTGTCTTGATGTTATATCTGCCATATACTTTTCTGTTACTTGATCTAAAATCTTTTCATAATGAACTGGCGGTACTTTAGTTGGTTTATCGGTTTCTGGATTAATGTATTTATAAGTCATATCACTAATACTTTTGCTCATATCTTTTAATTTTAGTTGAGTAAAATCGTCATATTGTCTCCTCATTATCTTTCCTCCTCTCTTTGCTTATTAAATAATGTCATAATATTAGGAACATTAGAATTTGTAAATCTATCTATTTTTTCTTTTGTAATATTATTCTTTTTGCAATAATCAATGTATTTTTTTAATCCTATTTTACAATTTATTTCATCAGGATATAATTCATTAATTGAATTCCACATTCCATTGTGAGTATTCCAACTTATATATGTTATTTTCAAATCATTTTCTAAGTGATTCAAAAAATAGTAGTCAAAATTATAATCATACTCTGGAACGTAAGAATAACCATTTGGTAAAGATTTTGTATATGGGGTAAATTCTATAGCTTCATCACCGTCCGCACACAATATATAAACATCTTTACTTTTAGGATTAACAAGAATATATTCAATCTCTTTCCCATAATGCTCCTCGGAATTTTTTAAGAAAAATTTTATTTCATTTATCTTTTTATCTAGGTTCATTTTACATCCTTTCCTTTTCTTTATTTTTTACTTTAGAATCAAGATAATCACAAATTTTATTTGCTTCACCAACAGCTTTAAATAATTCGTTGGGTTTATCTTCTAATAACAGTATCCAACTTTGGATATAACTCTTATGATTGTTATAATCATCCTCATGAACTTTGACATTTAATTTTTGCATCAAAAAAGAAGAACTAATTTCTGCAATAAGTTCTTCTCTAGCATAATCTTTTTTATTTTGATTATTTAAATTCCTATTAAGTCTACTAGAATGCCCTGTAGCATGACTCAACTCATGAAGCTGAGTAGCATAATAAGAATATTTATCAAAAAATTTTGATGAAGGTGGTAACACAATAGTATCCTTTGATGGAATATAATATGCTTTATTACCTTCTTCTATATATTCGATATGTAACTTGGAAATTAATCTTTTGAAATATATATTAGTAGGTATAGTATTCCTGTTATTTTTTTCATTCGGTTTTATTCCCTCTATTAAACTTGCATTAAATACATACGTTGTATTACAAAAGACTTTAAAATCCTTTTTCCTTTCTGGAGTCTTTTCAATTATTTTTTCATAAGTTGGGAAATCTAAACGTATTTTGTTTTTAATATCATAAACACTCCAAAATTCTATTGGAACACCCTTTCCTTTAGCATTGGTTATTTTATAATTATTTTCCTTTATCTGTTTATATGTAAGCCAACGATTATCTTTATATTTTTCTTTATATGCAACATAAGATAAAATTAATTGGTTAACACCTCTATATTCGGTATTAGTAACACCATTCTTATTTAAATCACTATACCATCTTTCACGCCAAGGGATTTTATTTTCTTTTAATGCGTCTAAATACATCTTGACCAATTGTTCTCTTGTTTTGCTTTGCATTTCTCACCTCCAATAAAAAAAGATTATCAATGATAATCAATTTAATTTGTTTTCAAATTCTGTTGCCAAATCTATTAAATAATCTTTCCTTTGCAATTTATTTAACCAATTTTCAGGAATACTATCAATACCATAAATAATACCAGCCATAGAACCAGCAATAGCACCAATAGTATCTGTGTCATTTCCAATATTTGTAGTAGCAATAATTGTCTCTTTAAAACTACTAGCATTCAACAATATCCATAATGCACATTCCAAAGTATCAACCACATAACCAGTTGATTTTATTTCAGCAACATTTAATCCCTTGATATTCTCATTTAAAATCCTTTTATATTGCTCAATCGCATGATCAGAATACAATGAATAATCAATTCTTTTTATCTTGTTGTATGCTTCTTCTTTAGTATTTCCTTCTAAAAGAAAGCAAACATATTTGACATAAATATAGCAACCTAACTTACTAATATCATTAGCATGAGTCAATGAAGATAATTCATTTGTTAATTTGATTATTTCATATTCCGAAATACCTTTAGCATGAGCAAATAAAGCTACAGGTAAAATTCTCATAAGAGATCCATTACCATTGGAATATTCTCCATCTTCACCACACTTTAACGGGATTACTCCAGTAGAATATTTTCTAATAGCTGATAAACAAGTCCTTCCGACATCAAATGTTTCACCTGTTGCTGTATATTTTCCTTCATTTATCCATTCTACCCATTTTTGCATGATATTATCATAATCAAATCTCCCACATTCGTTATATGACTCTATAGTACATACTTCCATAGAAGTGTCATCAGACCACGTTCCTACTGGCTGGCCAACTTTAGAAGAACTAACCATTTCAACTACAGGTTTTTTTAATAAATGCTCTCTTATACAAAACTCAGTTGGCACACCCATTGCATCTCCAACAGCATGACCAATAATAGCATCAACAATCTTTGACATATAACCACCCAACAATTTCTATATAATTAATTATATCATAATCACTAAAAAAAGCAGATATAACTCTGCTCTATAAATTGTAATTTTAGTGAATAGTAACTTAATTTTCTTTTTTATTAAACATATGGCGTACTTTATCTATTCGATTATTTGGTCTACGTGATTGAATAACTGGTTCACAAGTAGCAATTTGATAATCTTTTAATTCTGTCAAAAAAAC